>WQYV01000053.1 GCA_009781085.1 Betaproteobacteria bacterium | reverse complement strand
TCCAGCACCGGCGAAGTGCGGAAGAAACTCGCCATCGGGAATTCCATCCAGATTTGATCGGCCCAGGCATAAGCCTCATGCGGCGTGTCACCGAACCCGTCGCCGTCAGCATCGAACCCCTGGTAAGTGTCCCAATAGTTGCCTTCCCAGAAGTTTTTGTCCGGATTCTCGCTTCGCCCGCCGTAACTCACGTCCGTCAAGTTGCCCTCAAAAACGTTATCGCGCAGGTTGTTGCCGCCCGTCTCTGAATTGAACAGGAGAGCCACCCCGTTGTAGGCGAAGCGGTTGCCGATGAGCTCAATGGTCGAATCCGGCTCGAAAGGAGAGAGATCGGAACCCACGCCGACACCGCAGTAAATGATTTCGTTACCTTCAATCACCGTACCGGAGCTTTCTTTGAAACCGATGCCCATACCCGTTGCCCCAGTGGCATGTGAAATAATGTTGCCGCGTGCCGTACCGCCGTGGGTATACATGAAGTACACACCCACTGCGTTGTTCTTGAAGTGGTTGTTTTCAACGATGTTGTCGTCCGCAAACATGAAATGAAGGGAATAGCGGCTACGCTGGCCAATGTTGCCGCGAAATACGTTACGGTGCGAATACCAGGCCACCATGTCGCGCGAATCGACCACTTCGTTGGCCTCGATCACGTTGTCGTTGCTGTACCACAGGCGCAGACCGTCGCCCCGCACGCCGAGATCGACCGGCTTGGAACGGATGTGGTTACGGCGCACCGCACTATGAGAAGACTGTTTCAGGTCGATACCGAACAGACAGTTGTCGATGGTCAAATCTTCGATCACGTTCCAGTTTCCGCGCACATCGAGACAGGCATCGTCTGTGTCGTGCGATGACCCGGAGCCGGTAAGATGCAGCCCACGCACGACAGAATTGTCCGCATTGAGTGTCATCACCGTGCCCTTGTCGCCAGCGTCGATTGTGACCGCCATGCCTCCTTCGATAGTCAACGATTTATTGATATTGACTGGCCCTGCGTAGACACCAGGCGGTGGCCGTAGTGTGGAACCTGGCGCGGCAGCATCTATGAGCGCCTGAAACGGCTTCAAGGCATGGATACGCGGATCGCGTTCAAGGAGCATCCAGGTCGGTTTCGGACGATCGATAGTCACACGCGGTAAATCTCCGCTACCGTTCCCATAATAGCTGTTGCTGGCATTGTCCCCGAATGATGTCACCTGCCCGATTCCCCCTAGCGGGGTGAGAAGCATCAGGAACACAAACGCGATAAAGACCCCGGTGCGAAAATATGTAAATGGTTCGGGTACGTTAATCCGGTTTTTCATTCCTTGTCCGGATCCTCGCGCAGCTGTTTGCGGCGAATCAGCAGTGCCAGCCCCAGGCAAACGAAGATCAACATCAGCAACCCGTAGCCCCAGGCAGGATAGGAATACGTCGAGAACTGCGCTACCTTGCCTTCGCCGAATACCGTTGGCATGAAAGGTTTCACCGTAAACGCAGCCCAAGAATGAAGGTTATGGCCGAAATACCACAACCAACCCGCATATGTGATGAGAAAAAACACCGGCAGCAACGCGGGAACCAGGGGCAGCACCAATTGGAACTGGCGCGATTTCGCCACCCCCACCACTATAACAACCATGCCTGCGATCAGGCCGAATATCACGATTTCGGAAATGAGCCGCACATTCTCGCCCCAAGCCGCGATACGGTCAGGCTCCTTGAAGAACGTCCCGGCTGCCAGGATATAGTTTTGCACTTGGGCATCCAGCTTCCCGGACATAAACTGATCGACAAGCATCCACACCGCCACCATAAGGAACCCTGCAATGAGCAAGGCAATCCGCGCCCGCCTCTGGGGTAAGATGAATGCTATTAGCATTATCACGAAAAAACCGAAGAAGTACTTCGCCAGAGGCCGTTCCACGGGTGCACCCGTTTCGATCGGAAACATGCCGACGTAGTGGTTGATGGTGTTCATCTCATGCACGCAATCCAGTCCCTTTGCATCCTTGTCGACGTTTTTATTCGCATCGAGAATGGGATTCCAGCGTTCTGTTTCGCTCGAAAGGTCACCCTGGATGATTTCATTCGCAATACGCGTACCCGTACCCGCTACCTTGCAGCCGTTGGCAACTTGGTTAAAGTGAAAATGGATACGGATACCGTCCGGGAAAGCGTCTTTCGGGTAGTTGGGGGCGGTGAGCGATACCCACCAGATTGGTGAAAAATACGCGATCACCATCACCACCAGCGCTATGAGCGTCAGCGCCCCCACGAGTCCGTCTTGTTTCTTCATCGCTATTTTTCGGTGGCTTTTGCTTCACACATCGCACCGGGCATCTTCAAACTCGACTGATACGCTGAAATTGCTAAAAGCATATCATCCGTGTAAGGTTTGATGATCCGCACCATGTCCGGGTTAGCGTTGCGGCGGCGGCCATCGCGGATTTCCGTCATTTGGCGTAGCAGATATTTGTAGTGCTGCCCGGCAATCACCGGGTAGAACTTCGCTTTGTTGCCTTCACCATTTTTGCCATGGCATTCCAGGCATTGTTTTTCGTAGAGTTCCTTGCCCTTCGTGATCTGCTGTGCCGTATCCGCTCCTTCGTACTTGCCATGATTGGTGGGAATGCAAAGGCTCTCGATGTAAACGGATACGTCGGCGAGTTCCTGCGGGTCGGTCAAAGTCACCGCAAAGGGATACATCGTCGGGTTGTCACGTAAGCCCGCACGGATATCGGCCATCTGCTTGATGAGCACTGTCGTATGCTGGCCTGCAAGTTGCGGAAATGTGCCATCTGGCCGCCCCGCCCCAGAAGGTAGGTGACAGCCGCCGCATATTTCGTAGGCTTCTTCACCGTTGGCCTTGTTGCCTTTGAGTTTGAGCGCTTCGATTTTTTCGCCTTCCTGAGCGTTCCAAGTGTAACTATTACTTTCGATCCCTACCGCTTTCGGCGCTGTGGCCTGGGCAAAAGAAAGGCTCGCTGCTATAGCACCCAGCGCTCCCAACAATGCAATGGATAAAAGAGATGCTTTCATCAGAAACAAACCTCCTAATTTCAGTTGTTAGTTTTCAGTCCTTTCAGTAGACAGCTTTTGCATTTACTGAAAACTGTCCAATGGAAACTGAACTATCTCAGCGTTTCCAACCAAGCAGCCAACACCTTGATATCCTCGTCGCTTACCAGATGCATGATGCCTGCCATTGCTGCGGTTTGCCCGTTGGCGCGTGCACCGCTTTTGATATCATGCATCTGTTGTTCCGTGTAGGCCGCATTCTGTCCCGCAATCCTCGGATAATTGGGCAACAGCGGCTTGCTCCCTTTCGAACCGTGACAAGTGATGCAGGTTTTCTCAGTAAACAGCGCTTCCCCGTTGGGTGCGGCGACAGCTGCCGGGAGTACAAACGTTCCCAAGACAAATAAAGCCAACAATCGTTTCATGATTTTCCCAGTTCTGTAGGACAGGCTCCTCATTCCTCCGGTGCAGCCTTAGCCACACCGGAGGAAAAGGAAGCAATCCCTCACCACCACAGGTCACTTGACCTTCTTGGCACCGTTTTGCTCAAGGTAAGTCTTGGCACGCAAACCGATATCAGCCGCTTTGACCTGATACTGGAAGACTTGCTCAGCCCACAGATTAGCCTGCTCCCAGTCCTTCTTCGCGGCAGCCGCTTCATACTTGGTCTTGGCACCAGCTATCCTGTTCAACTGGTCGGTTGCGTCATCAACCATGTTCACTACGTCCGGGAAATCCTTGTAGTTGGTACTGGTAATGTAGCCCACCACCACGTCGATCACCGCTTGCGTATCGGCGATCTTCTTCAGCGTCGCCCGGTAATCCTCCTCGGTATAGGTTGCCTTGGCTATTTCCTTGCTAGGCGCAGGCTTCCAACCCTTTGGTTTCACCAACAGGTAGCCCTGCATTTCAAGGTGCAACGCGGAACAAAATTCCGTGCAGTAATACGGATACACGCCTTCCTTGTCCGCCTTGAATTTCACCGACACCGTTTTACCCGGCTCGGCCGATGCATGCACGTTATAGGTGGAAACGGTGAAGCCATGGGTTTCATCCTCAGCGCGTTCAAGGTTGGTAAGGTTGATCGTCACCTCGTCGCCCACATCTACTTCAATGATTTCAGGCGTGATGTGCGAACGGATCAACGTTCCATATACCGTTACTTTGTTGCCATTGCGTTCAATGCGCTCTTCCCCTGCACGGGCAGCGCCTGGGTGCGGTTTATCGGTACGGCTGTTGGTTCCTACCTTGTAGCGCACGGCCGGTTTGAGCTTAGAAGCCTCAATGGCTACAGCATAGTGCGGCTCGCCCAACGGCAATGGCATGTCGTAGAGCAACTGCATCTTGTCATTGCTGATGTCGATGAGTTGATGGTTCTGCGGATGCAGTGGCCCAACCGGGTTGAAACGGTCAATCGCAAGTTTATTCAGCGCTACCAGGTAGCGTCCTTTCGGATTGACGGAATCGCCTTCCATCGTCATTAGGTGGCCGATGTTGTAATGCACCGAAATTTTGTCAAGCACCTTGCCTTCACAGTAGTCCCACTTGGCAACTTGGGAGTCGACATAAAGCGAGGTGTAGGCAATGCACTTTTTTGAATCGTATTGCGTGTGTAACGGCCCCAAGCCGAGAGCTACTTGGGTGTGCAGCGTATCCTGCATGCTGATCACCGGGATGCCGTAAGGATCTTTCGACTCGAACTTGCCCGCCTTGATCGCTGCCATGATCTTTTCAAAAGAAAAAACGGATACATGCGTGTCAAGCTTTCCAGAGACGATGATGAACTTACCGTCCGGGGTAACATCAACGCCGTGTGGCGACTTCGGTTCGGGAATCAGAAAGAGGATACCTTCTTTCACTGCGGTATCTATCATCAGAACGTCATGGCCGTTTATCTTCTTCGCCTTGCCCTGGGCGACGAGTTTGGCGGCCTTTTCCCAGTTAATGACGTGCATGTAGTCCGTATCTTTGGCTGAACAACCGGCCTCAAACGGCGGGCGACCCCGTTCGATACCGCCGACATAGCGTTCGGAACAGAAGGAATTAGTAAATGACCAACCGTCCGAAGGCCCTTTACCCGCGTCCGATAGATCCTGCGAATAGGGGGGCAATTCAATTGAGAAAGACTTCGATGTATCAATGCGGCCAGCCCCGCGGTCAAACTTCCAATAAGTTATGCCGCCGCGATATTTATCGTTGAATTCTTCAAGTGGGTAAAACTTCTTTGGCTCCAGTGGTGCGGCATACTGCGAGGCCTCGATCACGTAATCGGTGTTAGGCGTGACGAAAGCGCCGCCATGCTCCGACTTGAAGACCGGGTTCACCACAATCTGCTTTGTTTCATAATCGCGCAGGTCGATCACTGCGATGCGTGGGTTAGCCTTGTCGTTGATGAAAAGAAATTGTCCGTCATATTGTCCGTTGGTTTCGGAAATGGCTGGGTGGTGCGTATCGCCCCAAGTGATTTCTTTTCCGTCAATCCATCCTCCTTTAAGCACCTCTTTCGATTCTTCGTCATACCCGTAGCCCTGCCAGGGTTCGGGCGTAAACACCGCAAGATATTTCAGGATACGCATCGAAGGGATGCCATAGATGATGACCTGTCCCGACTGCCCACCGGAGCTGAAAGCCACGAACTCATCACGCTTGCCAGACGGCGTGTATGTTTTGGCCGCAGACAACAGATCCTGTTGGCTGAGGCTGCGCCGCTTCATCACATCTTGCAGGGATTCCGCAGCACACGCTGTTCCAATCCCGAATGTCGCTACCAACAATACTGTTATTGCTTTGACTGCCAGGCTTTTCATCATTCGTCCTCCTCGGAAAAAACTCCCATCTAATTATCGGCCAGACAGGAGGCCGCAAGGCATCTCCCCACCTTGATATCATTTTGTATTGAAAGACTAGGCTACGACAGGTGGTAAAACCTGATAAACGCACTAGGAATCGAGGAAGAGGGGGATAGGAATATTCCTATTTCGGGGAAAAGTTTTTCACTTAGGCGTTTTCAATTTGAATGCGTTCAAACGTTGGACTCCCTCCGCCATGCCTTCGGCGTGCCATCTTTCTCAAAAAGGAGGCTATAAAGGCCTACCCCGACAACGGCGCGTCGCTTTCGATGAGTTGATGCCGGATGGCGTACCGGACGAGTTCGGCGGTGTTGCCCAGTCCCATCCTGGCCTGGATGGTAGTTTTGTGGGTGCTGACAGTTTTCACGCTCAACTTGAGCCGTCGAGCGATTTCGGAAACGCCGAGACCCTGCACGAGCATGAGGAATATCTGGTAATTGCGGTCGGTGAGGCGTTTGTGGGGCAATTGCTCCTGGTTGCCCTGGAGCATGTCGCGGGTAAGGCTTTCAGCAACCTCCTGGTTGATAAAAAGCCCGCCGCCAACAATTTTACGGATGGCATCGGCCAGCAGGGATTCCGCGTTGTCCTTGCAGAGATAACCGGACGCACCCGCCTTGAGGGCACGCACGGCATAGATGTCTTCCTTGTACATGCTAAGAATGAGGATAGGCAGACGCGGAAACTCATCCTTGACCCGCTTGATGAGTTCGATGCCGTTGCGACCCGGCATGTTAAGGTCAAGTACGGCGGCATCCCATTGTCCAGCACGTAATTGTTCAAGCGCCTTCGTGCCGTTGTTGGCTTCCCCAGCAACGATGATGTCGCCGGCCTCACTGAGGATATGCTTAAGACCGGCACGCAGGATGTCGTGGTCATCTGCGATGAGCACGCGAATCATGTTTTGCCTCCATCGGGCGGATCGTCGTTCAGGGGCAAGATGACAGAAATGCGGACACCGCGCCTGCTATCGACGTTCATTTCCCCACCGAGCATATTGACGCGTTCAGACATACCGAGGAGGCCGAAACCTTTCCGGCGGGCATGAGAATCGAAACCGACACCATCATCCTGGATGAGAAGGTGCAGTTCGTCCTCGACCTCTTCCATCCGGATGTCGACATGGGAGGCGCGCGCGTGGCGGGAGATGTTGGTGAGCGCCTCTTGGACGAGCCGGAAAACGGCGATGGATCGGTCTGAATCAAGTTCGTACTCATCCCGATCCGCGTGGAAAACGCAGTCGATGCCGCAACGCTCCCCGAATTGCTGGACAAGGTGTTCAAGTGCGGCGCGCAAGCCAAGCACGTCGAGCATCCCGGGTCGTAGCCCTTCGGAGATGCGGCGCATGGTTCCAATGGTGCGTTCCACGAGCGCACGTGAGCCGTCGATGCGATCCGTGCAAGCTTTGCTGCTATCGGCATCACCAGGGTGGGCGACATTTTTGCGCAGCCAGCCAAGATCGATGCGTAGCGCAGTAAGCGCCTGACCAAGTTCGTCGTGGAGTTCACGGGCAATAGAGGTGCGTTCGCTTTCTCGCACGCCCTGCAAGAAGCGTGCAAGTTCGCGCAGGCGCGCCTGCGATTCTCGCAGCGCATCTGCGGAGCGGCGCAGTTCCTGCGCGCGGCGACGGCTGATGATGTGCAACAGGGTGATGACAGCCATCCCAAGCAGCCAGATAGCCCCATGCCAGAACTGGATGGTGCGCCATGTGGGTTCCTGCGCCTCCCGGTAGGCATTGAGGTCGACAGAGACGCTCGCACCACCACGCAACCCGCCCACCGGAACGAGGGTATCACGGTGACAATCCAGGCATTCCTTTTCCATTTTCATGGGAAGCATGACGCGCATCAACCCGTGTCCCCTCCCGCCACGCGAGAGCGGCTCCGTTATGATGGACTCCCCTTTTGCCAATTCTTCGAGCGCCTTGGCTTCCCACTCGTCGGGTTTGTTCTCGCGGTTACGGAGTTGTTTGGAGGTAAGCCGTTCCTGAAATTCGGATTGCTGATTCGACATGTCTTGGATAGCCAGCAGCAGGTGCATGGGTGTAACCAGAATGAGGTTGAGATGATTCCCGGAGCGGTCATTGGCGAAAAAGTGCTGTTCCTGTTCGAGTGAGCCAGCCGAGCGCAAATGGTCATCGCGCACGAAAACGCCCCCGACCGAAGACGCCCACTTACGGATCGCCATGTCTTTTCGGAGGCTGGCGATGGCCGCAATGCGTGCGAGTTCTGCGGCGGTACGGTTCAACTGTTCACGTTGCAGGAAAAGGGAAGCCAGTACCAGCACCATCCAGACAAGTGCAAACAGCACGGCTCCCCGAACTCCCGCGATGGGACGAAAGTGTCCATCCATTGTTGTTTAACCAGGACACGATGGAACATAGCCACTCTGCCCCGCTTCGCCCAGCTAGTCAATAAGTTCTCAGTTGCCGGCTTTGGTATTTACTATACTGACGAATTCACCCCGTAATTCGCAGCTTCAACCCTGCAAGGAGCGTTTCCAGCTTCATCCCCATCACGCTTGCCATTTCGCCCGCCATGCAAAAGCCGCAACGCTCGCACAGACCCGTTTCCTTGCCCTGGCACTCGGGAAGCCGTTTGCCATCAACCATAACGAAATTCGCCATCCAGCAATATTTCTTGAAATCCCGCTTCCGCATAAGTTCCAGCCCTGCTACGGAATTCATGATTGGGTAGCCCTTTTTCTTGTAGGCGATGACTTTATCCAGCACCTGGTGGCGGGTGGCTTCGTCCAGTTCGAGCGCCTCTGTGCCGGGGAACGGTGTGTGCAGGTTGATAGCGATGGAGTCGATGTTCCGATGATCTTTTGCAAATCGGATGGTTTCACCCACTGAAGGATGGTTCAGGGCGTTGACCACCATGTTCACGCTGACACGGGGGCGACCGCAGCCTTCGATGTGCCGGACGAGCCGTTCAAACGTACCCTCCCCCCGGATGGCGTCGTGGGTAGCACCGACACCGTCCATGCTCACCCAAATGGAGTCCGCTTCAAGACCTGCAAACGAGCGGGCTGCATTGGTCGTTACCGTCACCGAGTAAAAGCCGATTCCTTTCGCCAAACGTATGATGCTGTTCAGATCGTGTTCGCCGTCGCGCCACAGCGTCGGTTCCCCGCCCTCCAGGTCGACAAAGCGCGAACCCTGTTGATAGCAATATTCGAGGTCGGACTGAATTTCAGCGAGCGTTTTTACGATGGCGTCTTTTTTTGCGTAAATCGTGCAGTGCTGGCATTTCAGATTGCATTTATTGCTGATAAAAACGACTGATTGCAAAGGGATTTTTTTACCAAGCACACGGGTTTTGAAAAACCATAACGGCAAATAAATAAACGGCTTCATAGCATTCATCCAGTGAAACTCAAAACCATACCAATCAGGCAAACCGAAACAAGCAGGTTCCTTGCCAAAAACCAACGGATCATGAACCAACCAATGCCAATGGCTTCGATCTGTCGCCATCCGCGCATGAAACCCATCCACGGTTTTGGTTCAAATCTTTTCTCTGGTTTCCTGTAGAAAACCGTCATCATGTAAAAAAGACTCACCGCCATTGGCAACGCAAGCATCAGGGCAATGTGGGAAACCGGCAGGCTGCCGCGCCAAATGCCGTAACCGATGATAAAAAAGGGAAGGAAAAGAACAAAAAAGAGGACAGCAAGCATGGCCCAGGGACGCTCCAGGAAGACAGCCAACGTCTGCTTTCCCGTTTTCTTGTCCGCGATGACATCGAGCATGGAATGCACGTAGATGATGTTCATCACCAGAAGGCCGACCGGGATAGAGATGAAGATGAGCGACTGATCCACTGTGCCACAGGCAGCATAATAAGTGCCGATCATGTTCAGGGGGCCAAAAATGACGCCAATAACCAATTCGCCTAACCCGTGATAGCTGAGGCGCAAGGGGGGGCCGGAATAAAAAATTGCCAGCATTGCCGTGATAGCCGCGATAGTGAGAATCGTCACACCTCGGAAATAGAAAATAACCCCACCAATCAGGAAGGCAATCCCCATGAGTGCAAGCGAAACACAAAGCAATTGCCTGACTGTAGCCTGGTTGGAAGTAAGATAGACGCATTTACCAATCCGGGCGCGAAAGCCCTCGCGGTTCAAGACATTGCGGTAATAGGCATGATGCGCTTTGTAATCGAAATAATCGTCGAACAAGTTAGCCGACATATTTCCGGCGATAACCCCCATGACTGCAAGGAAAGCCAGAGGGAGAGAAAAATCAGCCTGGTTCGCAGCAAGACAAGCCGCAAAAAGCGCGGGCAGCACGCTCTGAGGAAGCGCATGGGGGCGCGAATTTTTGAACCAGAAACGACAAAAAGACATTCGGAACGCTAATATAGAAAATCGATATCTATTTTACTGCATTACCCCCCCCGCTTTTCGTGTCTTTTCCACTTTATGAACAAATCCACCGTCCGTGGCTAAGGCAGCTAGGGACGGCGGGTGTGTTTGGGTATATGTATGTCCCGGATTAGCAGAAATTATTTCGGAACTTCCTCCAGCCAACCGTTGATCCTGGTGATTTCCGCTTCGTTAAGTTCCCCCACCATGGCAAGGAGCCGCAGGCGCGAGGTCACGTAATCACAACGTCCGCGATTGAGGTCGCGCTTTGCATTGGCGAGATTCTGCTCGGCAATGATAATGTCAATCGTGGTGCGTGTCCCACCCATAAAGCCCTTACGGGTAGAAGCCAGCGCCTGTTCGGCGGATTTCACCGCCTGCTCGTAGGCGTGCACCCAATGCAGCCCCTGGGCAACGCCTTCAAACTCTTTCCTGACCATCAAGCCTATCGCACGCCGCCCCTCTTCCAACTGTAGGCGTGCCTTGTCCAGTTGTGCCCCTGCCTGCCGCACTTGTGACGAGGTCGCCCCCCCAGAGAAAATCGGTACGTCGACGCGCAAACCATACAAATTGCCCCTATATTTATCATTGTACTGATCGCTTTGCACGAAAGTCAGTTCCTGATTATTGACATGTTGGGCAACAAGATCGACCGTGGGCAAATGGCCGGAAAGCGCCTTTTTGACCTGTAAATTGGCCGCTTCAACAGAAGCGCGCAGGGCGTTCAAGCGGGGGTTGACCTCTTCCGCTTTCTGTACCCAGTCTTCGAGGCGATCGGGGTCGGGACTGACAAGCTGTATACGGTCAGGGTTTAGGCGAGCCAGTGGCGTCAGTGGCCGATCAACAAGAACCTTGAGTTCGTCACGCGCATAATTCAGTTGATATTGCAGCTCAATGGTCTGAGCAGCAGCCAGGTCGAGTTGCGAGCGAGCCTCGTCGATATCGGTACGCGTGCCCGCACCGGTCTGGAAAGCCTTCTGGGCATAGTCCAGTTGCGTAAGATAAGCATCGCGTTGTGCCTTGGTGACTTCCAAGTTTGCTTCGGTGAGCAGAACCTTGAAATAGGCTTCGGAGACGCGTGTGCCAATCTGCTGCCCTGCCCACAGCAGGTCAGCTTCGGCTCCCTTCACCACCTCCTGCGACTGTTTCCAGGCAACATAGGCGTCAGCTCGGAACAGGGGTTGGGTCACCCCCAGAGCATAGGTGTAGGTATTATATTTTTCAGTAGGCGGGTTGTAAGTAATAGATTGACCACCAATCTCATACGTTTGCGACGGCCTGTTAATCGTCTGCCTAAAGTTGTTGCCGCTAAACGATACATTGGGCAATAGCCGCGCCAGTGCCTGGGGTTTCATTTCACGGGCGACCCGGGTGTCGGCCTGTGCGCCAAGATAGGTGGTATCGGCCTGCACTGCCTCGTGGTATAGGCTCAACAGGTTGTCGGCCTGCGCTGGCAGGGAAACTATTCCGGCTCCCACGAGCACGGCAGTCAACAGGGAAACATGCGTTTTCATTTGAGAGTCCTCACTCTTCTTTCATGGATGATGCAATCCGTTTCAGCAGGGGGTGCAGTAGATAAGTCAGCATCGATCGCTCTCCAGTGATGATGACGACTTCCACCGGCATACCTGCCTGCAATTGGCGTTTCCCCAGTTTTTTCATGCCTTCTTCTGTGACGGACACACGCGCCAAGTAATAAGGAGGAGCACCCGTCTGTTCGTTGGTGAGCAAATCATGTGAGACCGAAACAACCTTACCGGGTACGACCAGCAAGGGGCTGTGCGCGAAGGAGGAAAACCGCACGTCTGCCCCGAGCCCCGGTTGTACGCGGTCAATGAGATGCGGCGGGATATGGGTTTCCAGCAGCAGGGGTTCATCTTGGGGCACGATGTCCATGATTTTTTGCCCCGGCCCGATGACGCCGCCCACCGTCTGCATCGCAAGCCCCACGACTTGGCCGCTAACCGGCGCACGGATGACCGTGCGCATCAGGTCGGCCTTGATCGCGTTGAGCCGTTCGCCTTCGGCGTCGACCTGGCCTCGCACGTCTGCCAGTTCCCGGTCGACATCTTTCCTGAATTCCTGGTTCCTTTGGATGATGTGCAGCTTCGCTTCAGCCAGAGAACCCTTTGATCGCTCGATATTGCCCTGCAAGTCGGATATGGCTCCCATGACTTCGGACTGCGTGCGCTGTAAAGACAACAGGTTGTTTCTCGGCGCGTAGCCGTCTTTCACCAGTTCATTTAACCCATTTATTTCTTCATTGAGCAAAGCCAACTGCGAACGTCGGGCATCCAGCACGCCCTGGTAGCCAGAGATGCTGCCCTCCAGGCCAGCGATAGTTCCTTCTATGGCTTGGGTTTCAGCTTGGAGCGCCATGCGGCGTGCCTTGAACAGCCTTTCCTGGTTAGCCATCAGGTCGGCAACCAGCGGGGAATCCTTATCCTTGAGTAAGTCAGGATGAAAACTGATGGTATTCAGCCCACCCTGTTCTGTCACCAACCGGGCTTCCGCCATCAGTCGGGCTTCCGTTGCCCGCAAGGTATAATAATGCTGGCGTGCACCTTCAAAATTGGCCTGAGTAGCCGCTGGGTCAATCTCCACAAGGGGATCGCCCTCGTGCACGATTTGCCCTTCCTTTACATGCACAGTCTTGATGATGCCTCCGGTAAGATGCTGCACCGCTTTTCTCTTGGTCTCGACTGTCACCATGCCGGAGGTCGGTACGCCTTCGTCTAAGGGAGCAAGCGCCGCCCAGAGCAGAAAACCGCCAAACCCAATTACGAGCACCCAAAAGCCCAGTCTGGCTGGCGAGCGGGTATCCATGGGCAAGCCGTGCGCATCCTCTATGCCATGACCCTGTTCCGGAAGCGCAACGGGTTTGGGTTTCAACACATTAACCAAGGCGTTCACCGCATTTATCGGAGACAGAGATGTGCTTGATAGGCCAAGCAAAGGGTCGGCGACCGATGGTGGGGCAACCGTCATCCCGACATCCTTCTCTTTACGGTTCTTGCGATTCATCGCCTGGGCACGAAACATGATTGACTACACCCCCATAAATTTGGGTGGAACCGCCGATTTGGCTGTGACCGCCGCTCCGGGCACAGACACCTGTCCCGCCCCGGCTATTTGTCCAGGCACGGCAACGCTTCTCGAGGCAGCCACCGGCCCAGGCGCACCGCCATAACCAGTTACCTTCTTGCCTTCACTAAGCAAAACCTCTGCTGCGGCAGCGGGGGTTCTCCCCTGCGCCAGCGGATCTAGCTGCGGGGTGATATTATCCAGGCGTGCCACATTGCCTGCCTCCATGACCAGGATCTGATCCATCGCCGCCATGATCTGTGGGCGATGGCTGATGAGTACCAACGTCGTGCCGCGTTCCTTCATGGCCAAAACCGCTTGCAGTAAGGCGCGATCCCCAGCGTCATCCAGGTTGGAATTGGGCTCATCAAGCACCACCAGCCTGGGGTTGCCATAGATGGCACGCGCCAACCCAATGCGCTGACGCTGGCCACCTGACAGGAAGCTGCCTCCCTCACCGATCTGCGTGTCGTAACCATTCGGGAAACGCAGGATCGCTTCGTGCATGCCCGCCTGGCGGCAGGCATCGATGACCAGGCCAGGTTCGACCTCGCCGAAGCGAGCCACATTCTCGGCAATTGTCCCCTCGAACAGTTCCACGTCCTGCGGTAAATAGCCCAGGTTCATCCCAAGCGTCACCCTATCCAGCATATGGATGGGTACATCGTCGAGAAGCACCCCGCCTTGTATGTCCGGCCAGATGCCGAGCAATACGCGAGCCAGCGTGGACTTGCCAGAACCCGACGGACCTTTCACCCCGAGAGCCGTACCGGCGAGAATCTCCAGCGATAGCCCACGCAAAATAGGTTCTGGACGCCCGGCAGCGTTCGCGACGACATTGATGACTTGAATTGCCATGCCCCGCGTGTGGCCTTCTACCGGGATCGATTCGCACTCGGGAGACATTTCGAGCGACGTTTCCAGTTCCAGGTAAGCTTTCCTGACCGCCACGATATCTGACCAAGCCTTCATCAACGCATCCATCGGATACGTGGCGCGGGTCATCAACACATTGGCCGCAATCATCGCGCCAGGCGAAACCTCGCCGCGGATCACCAACACCGCACCTGCGGCAAGGCTTAAGGATTGCTGCAATATGCGCACAAAACTGGTGATCGTCTGCATGCGCTTTTGCGCATCCAACCCCCGACGCCCTTGCGTCAACGCCATGAGGTGCCGCCGCATCCACGACCCGCGCATGTTGTCGAGCATCCCCATCGATTCGACCACCGCTGCATGCCGCATCCTAGAGTTCAGATGCCGCGCTTCTTCCTCCCTGGCTATGTCAGCCATCTCCATCGGCTCTTCCATGACCCGCTTGGAGACCCAGGTAACTCCGAAGAGCATTAGGCAAAAAACGATTGAGAGCACACCCAGAAACGGGTGCAGGAGGAAAAGCACTACGACGTATATCGGCGTCCAAGGCGCGTCCAGAATAGCGAATAGCCCTGCTCCGGTCAGGAACTGGCGTAGTTTGGTGAGGCTCTTGAACAGGTGGGCGCTTTCCACGCCAAGGCTACGCATCTCAAAAGCGGCAGCAAACACGCGCGGGTTGAGTTGCATGTCCAGCCGCACCCCAAGCCGCACCAGCAACCTGGAACGCACCCATTCGGAAAAACTCATCACGCCCAGAAAGAAAAACAGCATCAACGTAACCGCATAAAGCGTGACCAAATTCAGGCTGACCATTACCCTGTCAAAAATCTGCAACATGTACAATGTTGGCGTGAGCATCAACAGGTTGATGAGCGCGGTGAATCCTAGCGCATAGGTGAATTCGCGGCGGAACGACCATAGGAAGCGGCTCAATTCGCTACGCCCAGCAAAGGCGGCGAGATCTTTGACCCATGAAATCCTTTTCATGATCCCGTCTTCATCATGCGGTCGCCAATGGTTTGATTCCGGGGTGCATCCCGATCACCGGCGCACGTGGCGCATCGGCCGATGGCTTTACTTGCTGTGGATGAACCCCTTGCAATGCGGCAAGCACTTCATTTCGCGGACCAAACGCCTTGGCTTCGCCATTCATCAGTAGCAGCGCCAAATCCGCCATTACCAGCAAATTCTTGCGGTGCGTAATGACTATGACCGTCGTGCCTTCCGTGCGCAGCGTCTGCAGGGTATTCGTCAGTGCCACTTCCCCCGCTTCGTCCAGGTTTGCATTCGGCTCATCAAGCACCACCAAGTGCGGAAAACCGTAAACGGCCCTCGCTAAGCCGACCCGCTGCCGCATTCCTCCGGAAAGCCTTACGCCATCGCCGCCGATCCGGGTGTTATAGGCTTGCGGCAGAGCCAGGATATGCTCATGCAGCCCAGTAACCGTGGCCGCCGTCTTGAGCTTGTCGATATCCGGCGTACCAAAGCGGGCAATGTTCTGTGCAACCGTCCCTTCGAAAAGAGCCACGTCCTGCGGCAAAAACCCTATGTGTGGACCCAGTTCATGCTTATCCCATGTATGCACATTGACGCCATCGAGCCGTACCGTGCCGGACAAACAGGGCCAAATCCCCACCAACAGATTCGCGAGGCTGGACTTGCCCGAAGCCGACGGCCCGATAATTGCCAGCATCTTGCCTGCTGGTACATCAAAAAATATATTTTGAACAACAGGCCTGCCCGTCGACACACCTGGAACACGGGCCGTCGCATACTCTGCCACCAATCTGCCCGTAGGCGCAGGTAACGGCAATCCTGGTACGGGAGCAGGAATCTTCGACAGCAATTCTTTCAAACGCGTCAGTGACTCGCGTGCACTGACCACGTTATGCCACCCGATGATGGTTTGTGCCAGCGGAGACAATGCCCTTCCCGACACAATCGAAGCCATGAGGACCAGTCCCGTGCTGCCTTTAAAATTTCCGGAAAGCACAAGCCAGGCTCCCAGCCCGAGCATCATCGAACTCGAAACCATTTGCACATATTTCGAAAGCGAAGTGAATACTCCGGTATGGTCGGACGCCTTTGCCTGATAGAGCAGAAGTTCCTTTTGCTGCTTCAGCCAGCGTTGGCGCAGCCCGCCCGTCATGCCCATCGCTTGCACCACCTCGCCGTTTTTCAGCGATGCTTCAATAAAGCTTTGCGCTTGGTTCGATAGCGTGTTGGCTTTCGCCAGTGACGGGGTAGACGATTTTTCATTGAAATAGGTGATAGCCCCCTGTATGGCAGCGCTCGCCAATCCGAAACAGCCCAGGAACGTATCGATCCAGAAGATCACCCCAACCAACAGGAGCGCCATCGGGATATCCAATATCCCTGTCATAACCCGGCTGTTGATGAACTCCCGCACGGTGACGAAGTCGCGCATCCCCCGTGCGCCCAGGAGGTACGCACCATACAGGTTCGCCCGGAATACCGCACCGTAGACCCGTTTGCCCAGTGCCAAGTCGAACCCTTCCGCCGCCTGACGCAGCACGCCATGCCGCACCCATTCCAGCATTTCCATCACTACGTAGATTAGCACCAGCAACAACGTAAGCATGCCAAGCGTCATCATGTTGCGGCTAGTAACCACTCTGTCATACACTTGGAGCATGTAGAGGGAAGGCGCGAGCATCAGTACGCCGATCACGGCGCTGAATGCTGCAGCGCGTAAAAAGGCGGGTTTTTGCCTGCTCAGGGCAACTTGCACCTCGGAAACAGATGCTTCAGGACTCATCTCGTAACACCTGGATATGCGTGTAAATGTACTGACGATAACTTCAGTCTATACGCAGATACAAAAAACAGGAAGACCCTTAGAAAAATAAAATTCATACGTGAAACTACGTATGAATTTTAGCAGAGCAGGCAGATATTGTCATGACGAATTTATAGCAAAATCAATACCTTTTGAAGCGTAGGGCGAGGTTTTAGCTGTTGCATCGCAACAACACTTGTCGCGCATGTGCTGAGGGTTCGGAGTGCAATTCAAAGAAAGGGCACGTTAAGTATTATTAACATTATGCATTCTCGGGTATGTCAATATTCTATATATATTACCCTACACATATAATGGTTGTTGCCTCGTGCATAGGATACTAGAGTGTCGAGCCTTTGCAGTTATCGTCCAGCCTTACTAGTATCCCGTCAGGTACCCATCAACAGCGTAGCGACCTGTTGAGGCAGCTAAATCGAAAGCAATCCCAAACCAACTCATCAATCACGCAAAAAAGGAAAGTGCATGAAAATCCACGAATATCAGGGCAAGGAACTCCTGCGGAAATTCGGCGTAGCGACCCCACGCGGCGTGTCCTGCTTCACCGTCGACGAGGCGGTACAAGCGGCTGAGAAACTTGGCTGCAATGTCTGTGTTGTCAAGGCGCAGATCCATGCCGGTGGCCGCGGCAAAGGAGGTGGCGTAAAACTCGCACGTTCGCTCGAAGAAGTGCGGCAGCACGCCGACAGCATTCTCGGGATGCAACTAGTCACACACCAAACTGGCCCGGAAGGGCAAAAGGTGCGCCGCTTGCTGATCGAAGAAGGCGCTGACATCAAAAAAGAATACTACCTCGCCGTCCTCACTGACCGCGCAACGCAGAAAATCGCAATCATGGCCTCTTCCGAAGGCGGCATGGATATTGAAGAAGTTGCGCACAATACGCCTAAAAAGATCATCAAGGAACTCATCGACCCGCTTTCCGGCATCACCAACCATCAAGCGGAAAACCTCGCTCGCGACATTGGTATTCCCGAGGCTTCGGTAGCGCGAGCCGTCGACACGATCGAAAAGCTCTACACCTGTTACATGGAAACCGATGCCACACTGGCCGAAATCAATCCGCTGATTCTCGAAGGCGATGGCAACATCAAGGCGCTAGACGCTAAATTCAATTTCGACGCCAACGCCCTCTTCCGCCAACCGGAAATCGTCGCCTATCG
>WQYV01000052.1 GCA_009781085.1 Betaproteobacteria bacterium | reverse complement strand
GTGCTTCACCTCAAAGAGTGCGAGTTTCGATTTAACCATCGCCATGGCAACCTTTACTTGGTACTGTTAAAGTTGTTGCGTGAGCAACCTTTGTAGCTTGGTTTGCTTCCTAAGACCCAAAATTTAAAAGCTCTTCGGATTTTTCACTACCGGGAGGCGTTGAAATGGCCACTCCGCAAAGATAGAAAATACCGAAAAATAATTACTTTATAATTACTCCAAAAACATATTTGGATATTTACAAGTGCAATCATTCATTTGATAGTTAATCTCGAATGAGGGTTTGTTTAGAAATTAAAGCGAAACGTTACATTCCATCAGGCATATGCGGGAAAAACGCTCGCTGGGCTTTTGTCATATGTGCTTGACGATGAAGGTAAAAGTAACACTTCCTTAGGAAAATCTGTTGCACTGCGGAAAAAAATCGCTGATTATTGTCGCCCTCATCGGACGATATCATCAATGAGGCGCGGCACGAACCGGAACCGCATCGCGGCAGCAGGGTGCAGCGGGATGTTTTTAAGGCAGAGAAGGTGAATATTTGGCTTTGCAACGTACAGTTGCTCAAAAACGGACAGCCGACAGGCGTGGACGCAAATGCCGCGTCGACTGGGCTGCGAGGCCGACGCGGCATCCATAATATCAAGGTTGAATATCAAGGCTGGATCAGATGAGGTTTGAGGAGTTGGAACGAGTATGTCTGTTGAAGCTGCTGAAAAGTTGAAAAGATCAAAACTTTCTTTGTTATCCCCGCGCCAGAAGAGACGCCGCTTGCTGATTTTGACCGGCGTGGGTGCGGTTACGCTCATTCTCATTGTTTGGGTATATCTGCGCTGGAACCATATTACGGAAAACGATGCCCATGTGCTGGCGGATATGATCACGATCAGCAGCCGTGTGGATGGCTGGGTCACAGAGCGCCGCGTGACGGACGGCGATGCGGTTAGGAAGGGGGACATCCTGGTACTTATCGACCAGCGCACGAGCAAGCTGGAACTGGACGAGCTTAAATCCAAGGAAGCCTCTTTGCGAAAGAAGCAAGAGGGGATAGAGGCCCAACTGGGCGAAACCAAGGAGTCCACGGAAAATGCCGTGGCTGCGGCCAGGGCACGCCATGAGGAAGCTGGAGCCAATATGGGGATGACCGCCGCCGAGTTGGAGCAGGCACGGCTTGACTACAAGCGTGACCAACCCCTGATAGAAAGCAACGCCATTTCCCGCAGGACTTGGGATCAAACCCGCACTACCGGGCAAGCCGCAGCAGAAAAGCACCGGCAAGCCAAGGCCCAGGTGTCGGAAGCCTCGGCCAATCTGGCCTACGCCATTGCGAAACGGGCTGATGTGACGGTGCTCCAAAAACAGTTGGAGGAATTGGCTCACGATATTGAGCAGGTCATGTCCCAAATCGGCCAGAAAGAAATTGAGATCGAAGACCGGACTTTGCACAGCCCCATCGACGGCATGGTGGATCAGAAATTCGTGGAGCCCGGCGAATATGTCATTCCCGGCCAACGCCTGATGCTGATGCACGATCCTAAAAGCGTGTGGATCGAGGCTCTCCTGAAGGAGACGAAGCTGACCAATGTGCGTGTGGGCCAACCGGCGGAGATAAGCGTTGACGCTTATCCCGGCCGCCGTTTTACCGGCCAAGTGGAGCGGGTTGGCAATGTCGCCACGAATCAGTTCGCGCTGCTTCCCGACCCCAACCCTTCGGGCAACTTCACAAAGATTGCCCAACGGGTGCCCGTGCGCATCAGGGTGGATCAGCCCGACGACAATCCCCTGCGCCCCGGCATGATGGTGGAGGTGGACATTGACGTCTCGCACCATTGAGTCGCTTTTTGAACAATACGGCCCTGCCTACAAGTGGTATGCCACCGCCTCGGTAATGATGGGCTGTATCGCTACGATACTGTCTTCCACGATGTTCAACGTTGCCATGCCGGACATCATGGGCGAGTTCGGTATGGGGCAGGATCAGGTGCAATGGCTGTCCACGGGGTTCCTGGCTGCCATGACCACGTGCATGCTGCTTACGGGCTGGGCTTTGACTGCGTATGGTCCTTTGACGGCGTATATGGCGGCTCTGATTGCATTCAGCGCGGGTTCTCTGATCGGTGGGGTAGCAAACAGCCCGGAAGCGCTTATTTTGGGGCGGGTAATCCAGGGGGGCGCTGCTGGCCTTATCCAGCCCCTGACCATGGTGGTTATTCTATCGGTGTTCGATTCTTCCAAGCGTGGGCTGGCCATGGGCATCTACACCTTGGGGATTGTGGTGGCTCCGGCTCTTGGGCCAACCCTCGGCGGCGTGCTTGTCGATAACTATTCCTGGCGTTACATCTGTTTTATCGGTATCCCGTTATGCATCGTCGGTAGTGTGCTGGTGCTTGTGTTTCTGCCCCGGCAGGATAAGCGAAATGACGATGTCGGTGCCTTCGACCTGCTAGGCTTTATCCTTTTGTGCCTCGCGGTCGGGTCGCTTTTGAGCGGGATATCCAACGGGCAGCGCCTGGGTTGGGATTCGAACTTCGTCATTGTGTCCTTTGTGGTAAGCGGCTACTCTTGGGTGGCTTTCCTTGTGCGCGAAAAAACCTGCAAGGCCCCGCTTCTACCGCTTGGCGCTTATACAAATCCCCGCTTTCTGGCTGCGACCGTTGTTTCCTTTATCCTTGGCATGGGGCTTTACGGGTCTACCTACCTCATACCGCTTTTTGTGGAACTCGTGCAGGGATATACCCCGACAGAGGCTGGCATCATGCTTTTGCCAGCGGGGCTTGCCCTGGGGATCCTTGCGCCGATATCAGGAAAGATGGCGGATCGGTTCCCGCCTAATCTGCTTATTATCCTGGGGTTGGCACTTTTCGCCTGGTCAAGCTTTCTGATGGGCGGCGCAGACACTTCCACGGATTTCTGGGTGTTCTCGGGTTGGGTGCTTCTTAGCCGCGTGGGGCTGGCATTTATCTCGCCAGCGCTGAACAGCGGGGCGATCCGGGTGTTGCCGCCAGAGCAGATGGGCCATGGTGCAGGCAACATCAACTTTATGCGTCAACTTGGCGGCGCGGTCGGCATCGGCATCTTGTCCGTGTACCTTGAGCGGGAGACTACACTTTACTGCCAAGCTTTTAACGCTATGCAACCCGGAACTCATATCGCCACGGACACACTCGTGAACATCTCGCGGATACTCATGAAAGCGGGGAGTTACGATATTTTTTCCCAGGCGATGCGCCCTCCCGCCGCGTATCACTTCCTGTCGAAGATGATTGCAGCCAAAGGGCAGATGATGGGCTTTCGGGGGAGTTTTCTCCTGACCGCCGTGGTGTTCGCGGCAGGCATCATCCCGGCCTGGTTTGTGCGCCAGAGCCGCAAACGGGGTTAGTAGGGCCTGCTTGCGCTTGGGTTGCCGAACGCATATGTTGGCGGGTCTTGCGTCAGCGTGGGCACGCGGACGGAATTTTCCTGGCACGCAATTCGACGGCCTCGCCTCTGAATGGAATTTTAAGTATCAACATGAACTATATCCCAGCCAGCTCGTGCCCTCGTCTTTTGAAGGTGACATTTTTGCCACTACGCAATTGTTGTGAATTGTGCCATAATGAGTGTTAGCACTCTCTTCTATAGAGTGCTAACATATTGTGTAGAGGAGGTTGTATGTTATGAATCAAGCCCTGTCATTTCCCGTTCCATACACCGTTGGCAGCATTGACCAGTACATTGGTTCGGTCAATCGCTTGCCCACGCTTACCGAACAGGAAGAAGTGGACTTGGCCACGCGACTTAGGGAAGAAGGCGACCTCGACGCGGCGCGTCAGTTGATCGTGTCGCACTTGCGGCTGGTGGTGTCCATCGCACGCGGTTATCTCGGCTATGGGTTGCCGCATGCCGACCTGATCCAGGAAGGCAACGTCGGCCTGATGAAGGCGGTCAAACGGTTCGACCCCACGCGTGGCGTGCGGCTGGTGTCGTTTGCCATTCACTGGATCAAGGCCGAAATCCATGAATTCATCGTGCGCAACTGGCGGTTGGTGAAAATCGCCACCACCAAGGCGCAGCGCAAGCTCTTCTTCAACCTGCGCAGCATGAAGCAGGACAGTTCCACCCTGAACCGCGAGGAAGTGCATTCGATTGCCGCCCGTCTCGGCGTCAAGCCCGAAGAGGTGACCGAGATGGAAACCCGGCTCTGCGGGCGCGAGGTTCCGCTGGAAGGGGGCAACGACGACGAGGACGAGCATTTCGCACCCATTGCCTATTTACCTGACCCGCACGCCGAACCTTCCACCGTGATCGAGGAAGCCCAGTATGCCCGCCTTCAGGACGAAGGTTTGCGGGATGCGCTTGGCAGCCTCGACGCACGTAGCCGCGACATCGTGGAACGGCGCTGGCTGACCGAGAATGACGCAGCCACCCTGCACGAACTTGCTTCCGAATACGGCGTTT
This sequence comes from Betaproteobacteria bacterium, assembly GCA_009781085.1. Taxonomy (GTDB): domain Bacteria; phylum Pseudomonadota; class Gammaproteobacteria; order Burkholderiales; family Rhodocyclaceae; genus WRNU01. The sequence goes on along the minus strand of WQYV01000052.1, from coordinate 14,053 downwards.
CCGCCGAACGCATCCGCCAGATCGAAGCACGCGCCATGCAGAAAATGCGTGCCCTGCTGGCCCCGGCGCGTTGAGAGGGCAGCCAGCCCCAACCAATTCCCCTTACGTGGGCCGCTTTGCCCCGACGCCGAGCGGCTCATTGCATTTCGGCTCGCTTGTCGCTGCATTGGGCAGTGCGCTCGAAGCCCGTTGTCACGGAGGGCGCTGGCTCGTGCGTATCGAGGATGTCGATACCCCACGTGCCGTGCCTGGCATGGCGGAGGCGATGCTTGCCACGTTGAGGCGTTTCGGTTTCGAGTGGGATGGCGAAGCCCTGTGGCAAAGCCGCCGCGCCGAAATTTACGCCGCTGCGCTGGAACGGCTCAAAGCAGGCGGGCACATTTTTCCCTGTGCCTGTTCCCGGCGCGAACTGGCGGAAGTGCCGGATTCCGCGCTTGCCCGTGATGGTTCCTTGCGTTACCCCGGCACCTGCCGGGGTGGTTTGCCGGCGGGCGTGAGGCCACGGGCGTGGCGGGTCAGGGCAGGGGGATTGATCCGGTTCGAGGACGCCATCCAAGGTTGGCAGGAAGAAGACCTCGCACGCGATGTGGGGGATTACGTGGTGTTTCGCGCCGATGGGGTCTTCGCTTACCAGCTTGCCGTGGTCGTCGACGATGCTGAGCAGGGCGTGACCCATGTGGTGCGCGGGGCAGACCTTCTCGGCTCAACTGCGCGACAGATCCATCTCCAAACATTGCTCGGCCTGCCCGTCCCGGTTTACGCGCATTTGCCGGTAGCAATGAACGCCGCCGGGGAAAAGCTTTCCAAGCAGACCCTGGCGCGGGCGGTGGATGAAGGCTCTCCGCCACATGTGTTGGTTGCCGCGTTAGGTTTTCTTGGGCAGGAACCGCCCGATGGGTTGAACGCCGCTTCCGTCAGGGAAGTATGGGCGTGGGCGCTTGGCCATTGGGAGATGGGGCGGGTGCCGGGGGTTTTGCAGTTGGCCGCGGCGGGTAAATCCCCTGAGACGGCGGAGAGAGTAGGATGAATCGCTTGCTTTCCCTTGGTTTTGTATTAACGCTGGCCGCCTGCGGCAACAACGACAGCCATATCGCACCCGTTGCCGCGCTGGATTACCAAACCCCGGCGGGCTGGAAAACCGAATGTATGGGTTATCACCTCGTCGATCTGCCGCCGGGCGAAATCGAAGCCGCGACCGAGCCGGTCGACAGTAATTCCTGGATCGTCATCGGCGGCGGCGAATTCACCGAAACGCTGGGCGTGATGAACGACGGCTTCGAAAATGGCGAAGCCTCAGTGGAAATCAGCCATCCGACCCAGCGAGATCAGTTTGAGCGGTATATCCCGCGAAAATTGGAAATTATCCTTGGTCGCCCGTATGAACCCGTTGAAATTCAGCGGGCGAGGAGGGATATTGAAACTTATAAAGGTATGGTAGAAGACCGCATAAAGATAATAGAAAAGCAAAAGGCCGACCCGAAGCCACGTGACCCGAATGGCCCGCCGCTGGTGACAGAGGAAAATGTCCAACGCTGGCGTGACAAAATTAAGGAAACCGAAACCTACATCGCTGCCTGGGAAGCCTCGCCCGACGGTGCTTGGCTGGATGACAACACCTATTACTACGGCGGCTGGCTATGGCTGTGGCGCGAGCCGCGCATTTTTCGTATCCGCCTGAACGACGTGGCCATCCCGGAAGGGAAAACCCGCCGTGAAATGACGCTTGCCTTCGCATCGCGCTTCCAGACGCGCCAATTGGGCGAAATCCCCAATGAACCGGGTTATTGTGTGCCTTACGGTTTTATACGCGGCATTTCGACTATTCCCTACAGCAGCCAGACCACGCTGCGGCTCAAGGAAGAACCGGGCGTACTCTACACCGTGCGCATCCAGACGGACAGGGAAGCGGGCGGGCCATTGCCCTACGCTGACCCGCAAGGCGTCAAACCGCAAAAAATCCGGGAGAAAGCAAAAATCGGCTCTCGGGAAACCGAACTCTCCGGCTGGCATTCCGCGCCGTACAAGGAAGAACCACTGCCCGGCGGACATTTCCGGGTGCAGCGGTTCAAGGACGGCAAGCCCGACTGGCGGGAACGCGACGCATCGCAAGGTGAAATCTACCAATTCGCCGCCGGCATCCCCGGCGAGGAAAACAATCCGCAACGCCCAAGAATCAACGCCCTGATGAGCAGCTTCGCTTTCGACGCCGACCCTCAGATGCAGGATCGCCCGGCCCTGCCCGTCGATCAGGCATTGCCCGCATTTAAGCAACTGATGAACAGCATCCGTCTGCGGGAAGAAAATGCCCAAGCGTTCGGAGCGGGAAAACCATAACACCCGCGTCGGCCTCCTGCGCCAGATGGAACGGCTCGATTCGGATTACGGTGACAGTTTACTAAATCCCAAATTGGCATAGCGTTTGAAGTTAAGTAAACTGTCACCGTAATGTCCGTAATGTCCGTAATGTCCGTAATGTCCGTAATGTCCGTAATGTCCGTAATGTCCGTAATGTCCGTAATGTCCGTAATGTCCGTAATGTCGTATCTTTTTGCACCAACCAATTACCGTCTAATTCCAATTCAATTACCAATTAAATTAATTGAATTACGGTGGAATTACGGTGACGGTTTACTAAATCCCCAAATTGGCATAGCGTTTGGAGTTAAGTAAACTGTCACCGTAATGTCGTCAACCACGCGCCGGTATGGTCGCGCTGGAATTGATATGAAACTGAACAACCCGCACATATTCACTCTATGGAACAATCGCAATGGCTGAACAAATTTCCTTCGATACCGTCGAATTTGCCGACAACCCTGAACCGCGCTGCCCCTGTCTGTTGCTGCTGGACGTTTCCGGCTCGATGGCGGGTCCGTCAATCGACGCGTTGAATGCGGGACTGCGGGTCTTCAAGGAGGAATTGGCGGCGGATGCCTTGGCCATGAAACGGGTGGAGATCGGGATCGTCACCTTTGGGCCGGTGGAGATGGCTTTGCCTTTTCTGGGCGCGGCGGAATTCGATCCGCCCGCCTTGACCGCCCAGGGCGACACTCCCATGGGCGAAGCCATCCACAAGGGCTTGGAGATGGTGCGCCAGCGCAAGGATGAATACCGCGCCAATGGAATTTCCTACTACCGCCCCTGGGTATTCATGATGACCGACGGCGGCCCGACCGATGAATGGCAATCAGCCGCCGCCGCGGTGCGGGAAGGCGAAGCTGCCAAATCCTTTGCCTTCTTCGCCATTGGCGTGGAAGGCGCCAACATGGGCGTCCTCCAGCAGATCAGCGTGCGCCAGCCGCTGCAACTGGAAGGTTTGCGCTTCCGCGATTTGTTCAGTTGGCTGTCGAGTTCGCTGCGCTCGGTATCCCGGTCGGCGCCGGGCGCGGAAGTGCCGCTGGAATCACCCAAAGGATGGGCCTCCGTATGACGTGGCGGATCGCAGCCGCCTCCGAGGTTGGAACCTCTCACTCAGCCACCGGCGGGACGTGCCAGGACAGTTGTCTCGCCCTGGTCGAATCCGATCCCAATAAATCCCCGTTCCTGACTCTCTTTGTCGCGGACGGAGCCGGCAGTGCCCTCCTTGGCGGAACCGGCGCGCAATTGGCGATGGAAAGCGCCGCGGCATTTGTCGCACGACGCCGCGCCCAGACTCCGGAATGCGCCCTCGATCATGCCTGGGCGGTGGAATGCATCGCGGCCATACGAGCCAAAATCCTCGCAGCGGCGAGCCAGAATGCTGCCCAGCCCCGCGACTACGCCTGCACCTTTCTGGGCGTGATTGCCTCCCCTGCCGTCACGCTCCTGATGCAGATTGGCGATGGCGCGATCGTGATCGACATCGGCCACGGACTGGAGGTGCCGATCACCCCGATGGCGGGGGAATACGTCAACATGACCCATTTCGTCACCGACAATAACGCCATCGACATACTGGCGGTTACCCTGTTGCCTGCCCGTGCCGACAAAATCGCGGTCTTTTCCGACGGGCTTCAGCGGCTGGCGCTCAATATGGAAACCCATACCGCCCACGCGCCATTTTTCGCGCCCTTCTTCACGGCGCTGGCAGCGGCCACCCAGGCGCAGGAAGCGCATCTGCAAAACGGATTAACGCGCTTTCTCCAGAGCCAGGCCGTCAATGATCGCACCGATGATGACAAGACCTTGGCGCTGGCATACTGGGTTGGATAAACGGCGCTCATGAGCAGGACGCCTTCCTCCAACCGCTTCATCACCGGCGCGAACGAGCCGATTGAAATAGGCCGGGAAATAGGCCGGGGCGGCGAGGGTTCTGTTTATGAAGTGCCGGCCAACCGCCAGTGGGTGGCGAAACTCTACAACGCCCATCACCTGCCGGACAAACCGAAGCAGGCCAAGCTGCGCTTCATGGCCGCCGCCGCCGATGCCGCGCTGCTGAAATACGCGGCCTGGCCGGAAAAAACGCTGCAAAAAACCCCCGATGGAGCGACCATCGGCTTCCTGATGCCCAGAATCATGGGCCAGATGCCGATCCATATGCTGTACAACCCGGAATATCGCCGGGAAAATTACCCGAAAGCAGGATGGGATTTTCTGCTTTTCGTTGCCCGCAATACCGCCGCGGCCTTTGCGGAAATCCATCAGCATGGGCATGTCGTGGGCGACGTGAATCAGGGCAATGTGCTGGTCGCGGCTGACAGCCGGGTTGTTCTGATCGACACCGACTCCTTTCAGATCAATGCTAACGGTACCGTGTATCTGTGCGAGGTCGGCGTCGCGCATTTCACGCCGCCGGAATTACAGGGCGTTGCATCGTTCGACCACGCTCCCCGCACCGCCAATCATGACAATTTTGGTTTGGCGTTATTGATTTTCCATCTGCTCTTTGGCGGGCGGCACCCCTATTCCGGCGTCCCGCTTCGAGCCGATGCCGGTCAGGCATTGGAAAAGGATATTGAAGCCTACCGCTACGCCTACGCGCCCGACGGGCAGCGGCGCGGTTTCAAGCCGCCACCCCAATCCATTCCAATCACCCTCGTTCCCGATGCCATTCAAGCCCTGTTCACCACGGCATTCACGGAACAGGGCGCACGCGAAAAACGCCCCACGGCCCAGGAATGGGTCGCCGCGCTGGATGATTTGCGGCAGCACATACAGCAGTGCGCCGTCACCGCCATGCACGCCTATCCCGATCATCTGACCCGCTGCCCGTGGTGCGCGCTGGAAAAACAAGGGATGGTCTACTTTCTGCATCCGGGCGTCCGTCTCGTGAAAAAGGCGCGCCTTGCCCAGGCAACAGCCCGGTTTGGCAAGATATTCGCCAAAACCCCTCGACAGACGGCTCCCAGTGTTTTGACGTATCCGGCCAATGTACCGGGTAGGAGCAGCATTTGGCAAGGTTTCGCGATAGCTGCAATCATAGTAGTTGTGATCCCATTGGTCATTTTCGGCATCAATAAGCCTGCGCCTGCCCCAGATCCTGCATTCACCCTGGGTCCTGCACCCGCCTGTGGCTCTACCTATGCTTTAGTGACCTTGGACTCGATAAGGAGATCCTTCGAGTCGTCAGAAGCACCGGAGAAGAAACATTCAATCGGGTTCAGTCATTACGCCGAAATAGCCTATGACAAAGAAAATCTCACTCGCGCATGCAAAACCGATTTCATATTAGATGGTAAAGAAACAGGCGAACAGATGGGCTACACCATTAAACCATACAAGAACGGTGACTTTACTCTGGAAAAGATACCGGTCGAAATTCTCTTGGCACGCTATACTGGCCCTGCGTTGGATAAAACGCTAGGGCAGCCCTTGGGCCGCGAAGCCATCCGCACAGCGATAATAGTGGGTTTGTACAAAATCGACGAGGATAGTCGCCAAAGTTCCAGCTTTAGACAATTGGAAAAGCAAAATAATCTTGCCTCTGAAACCGCCAGGGTGTCAGGTATTGTGCCGACGGGTAATTGCTACTCGCTTGACGTAAACCTTTTCGTTTGCCCCGTGCAGTTTGAATATCGTGACTTGCTGTTGACCGTCTTCCGTGGCAGACTGGGGTCGCCTATTCGTTTGGTTCAGGCGGAATTCATCTTTGAACGCGACGGCAAAAGCTGGAAAACGACAGATGAATTCCCGCAAACGTTTTATAAAGCCAGCGGCCTGATGGACAGTGTCAAAAAAGTCCGAAAAGCGCTTGGCCACGACAAAAGCGATACCGATGGCGGCAAGTAGCTAAACAGCTAACCCATGTCTCCGATCCATACACGTATGGAAACCCAACGTTACGGAAAGAGGGTATGATGATGGTGTTGGGTTTTGCAAGCAAAGCTTGCATTGCTCCACGCTGCCACTAGCGTTGATTTCCTGCGTGTACCGCCCGGAAAGCAGCTGGAAAAACTCTTTGACAACCGCCAAGGTCAATGAAGCATCCGCATCAACGACCAATGGCGGGTTTGCTTCCGGTTTGAAGGCGGCAACGCATATGACGTCGTAATCGTTGATTACCACTGGATGGAGTCTATCATGACAATTAGGATCGAAGAGCTTCGGGACATGGACTTTTCTGACCTTGCCGGCCTATCCGCCGGTCGTGCCGCTCCTATCCATCCCGGTGAAATTCTTCAGAATGAATTTCTCAAGCCCTTGGGCGTCAGCCAATACGCCCTTGCAAAAGCTATCGGCGTATCACCCAGACGAATCAATGAAATCGTGCATGGTACACGCGGCATCACCGTCGACACTGCCCTGCGGCTGGCGCGCTTTTTCGGCACGGATGCGCAAAGCTGGATCAACCTGCAAACACACTACGACACGATCATTGCCGAGGAGAAAATGCGCGATGTGCTCATGAGTATTCCCCGTCACGTGGAACTGCACGCGGCATGACAACGGGTGTGGTTTGGGTTGAGCGAAGCGAAACCCAAACCACACGGGTTAGAGCGGTTTTGGTTCAGGCGGATACAAAACTCCTCTCTCCCACTTGTGGGAGAGAGGAATGAATGTACAGGCTTAAATCAAAAACGCTCTAATTTGGCCTTTGACCCTATCTGGCCTATGCTCGCTGCACGGAATGCATGAAAGGCTCCCCTTGCCCGCTTGCAGGAGAGGGGCTGGGGGGGAGAGGGGATCAGAGGTTGGGCGTGGCCTTGACTTTCTCAGCTTCCAGCGCGCTGACGTGCTGTTTCACCGCCATCTCCAATGTCATATCAATCAAAGTCATTTTGCCAGCAAAGAGTTCCAATACTTGACCCTCACTCATGACGCACTCTCGAGTCAGTTTATTAGGTTTAGCGCACCATTTAAAGATTTTCCCCATTGCGCTGGTCGGTTCGCCATACTTGGCTAAGGCTGCTTTTTCCATCGCGGCATTATTTTCCTCTGACCTTGGTATCTCATAAGTCACCTTCACCACTGTCAAAGGGTGTGCCTTATTAAAAGGCACTCGCGGTTCGAAATCGATAGTCAGCTTCACTTTGTTTTTGTCATAGGTGAAAAAACTTGGATGCTTAGCGCCTGTGACGGCTTTGATTCTCCTGTCCGAATCGCTGACAGAGGAGGTAAAGTTACCGAAACCAGGTTTGAACTCACTAAGCGCAGCTTTAAGATGCTTCGCCGCTGCCGCCTGCGCCTGATCGTAATCCATGCCTATTCTCACGCCCGCAATATCGAAATCATCAGCATAAGCAGACGGAAGCGCCAAAATGCCCGCAGAAAACATCAACAAAATCATTCTCAACTTCATGTTTACTCCTTTCTGTATGAAACATTACCCACGAATAGATTTACCTTCCAACGACACGCATACTTGCAAAGCGGTATATGTAGATTGGGTTGAGTTTGCGCAACCCGTACCTACTGCCTATCGAACTGGCGGACACTCAGCCCGTTGAAGAGGTCGGCTGTCTGTTTGCTGGCGAAGGTTTTGACCATGAGGAGATATTAACATCGTTCGTTAATAACGGAGAGCGTTATTTTCTATAGCCAATGAGAAAATTTGTAGTGGCGAGCGAGGATGGTTGCCACTACATTACGATCTATAGGTAGGCTTGCAAGCTAAACGGATAATTCCACAAGAAAAAAGCCGGATGCCCAAAAGCACCCGGCTGATTTCATGACTGCGAACTGCGATGCATCAGCCTTATTTTACTTTGATCTTCCGGCGGCGCGCAGCCACTCCGACAACGCCAAAACCCGCAAGCAGCATGGCGTAGATTTCGGGCTCGGGAACAGCAGTGGCCGAATAAGACGCCTGAAACGAACCTGAGAGACCCGTTACAACACCGCCACTATCGTAAACAATGACCTCGATCGTGTTGGGTGCACCGACGTTCCAGCTAATGCTGCTTATGCTAAGCTGGATATAACTGCCGAAACTGACCTCCCCGAGAGGCACAGGGTCAAAGCCGTCATATCGGTTCCCGTTAATGATAATAGCATATAGTTGATCATCCCCGGCAAGTTTGAGGCTAAGCGCGTCGAACACGACTTTGTTGCCGAGCGAACTGAAATCGTCGGTAATAGTCGTCTTGTAGGAATAATAGAGACTACCTGGCGAATTCCCATCAACATAAGGATTTATCCAGGGAAGATCGTTGACCCAGGAAGTGGAGTAAAACTCATACGTGCCCTCATACGGTATCGCAGGATCCGCCAGTTGGGTCATCCAGTTTCCATCCCCTAAAACTTTTACCTGCCAGTCACTGGTATTCGAGGTGTCACGTAATATGCCTGCAATAGGATCAGCATAGGCCGGCACAGCGGACACGAGACCCAACGCTACAAGCGAAGCAGAAAACAGTTTCAACATTGAAAGCTCTCCTCATGAAAAAAAGCAGCGACTCCGCGCAGGGGTATCACCGCAATAGACCATATATTCCTTCAACCCTTGCCTAAACACTCAATATTATTTTTTTAAGTATACACAAAACGACTTCTGCTATCAACGTGACAAGATTTCACCCAGGCAAGCGGGAGATGCCGTGGCGCCGCAAGCAACGGTGCAAGGAAGAACGGGTCAGGTGCGGGATCGCGGTTGGAGCGCCTACAGGCAGTCATCCAAGGGCAGCACGCTTGAGCGGGGCTGCCTCGGGTCTGTGGGCAGGTCGCTGATCAACTGGCGCTTCTTCCATTTGGCCACCGTCTTGGGGTTGATGCCATAGCGCCCTGCCAAGGTTCTTATGCTCTTTTGGTTATGCTGTATTGCCCGGCGCATTGCCTCTGTCGTGGTGGCGCTGCCGTGGAGTACTTGTCCCATAACGCATCCTTCCGCTCAAGTGAGGAAATTGTGCCACCACATAAACCGCTGTGCACAGGGTAAACCCGTAAATCTTCAACTAAGATAAGGGGTTGGGGGTTGTTCAGGGCGGACTACATGCAGTTGCGCTATGAGCAGAATGTGCCTTAATATTACAGTCAAGCAGATCCGCCTGCAGCGGCCACCGAGCTTGGCAGTTAGGTGCCACACAATTGACTATTAGGTAATGCACATGAATATCGCCCGTATAGTATTGCTGGCTATCATTTTTTCCGTTAGCTTTCCCAGTCATGGTGAGGGTGCTCAGTCCTCGGGTGTCGGTCAAGATAAAATTAATGCGCAGATATTGAATGATGGTACTAATCTTTTAAAGGCTAAAAAACCAAAAGAGGCGATTGAATATTTTGAAAAAATAATAACTAACTATGAAGAAAAATTTAGAAATGACAAAACCGTAATCTTCAGCGCAAGAAGCCAAGCGGAAACTTTGATGTACTTGACGGAAGCGGCGGTAGAAAAAAAGGATGCAATGGTAGTTTCTACGAACTGGGCGTACGCGTATTTTATGAAAGCTTACGCCCTTGTCGAACTGGGTAAGGTCAGTGAGTCAAAATTGGCTCTGGAGCGTGCCTTAGCCTTATCTCCTTGGAATTCACAATTTCTTTCAGAACTTGGGCATATTTACCAACGGGAAAAAAACTGGCCCATAGCGTTGCAAACATTCCAACGTGCCGAAAAAGCAGCAAAGGAGTTTTCGCCTCCGGAATCCAAGAATGCCGAGTTGTCCCGCGCTTGGAGAGGACTCGGCTACGCCTATGTCGAGTTGGGGCAACTTGGTGAAGCAGAGAAAATGTATCGGCAATGCTTGGAATTAGACAAGAACGACCAACGGGCGTTGAACGAGCTTCGTTATGTTCAAAATCTAAGAGCGAAATCAAGTTTGTAGGGTGGTGAGATAAGTGCCTCCCTTATTATTCTGCCTATGGTCGCCCGCCGTTCTGTTCTCGGCCTTCAATATCCCAAAGGTGACATCGCCGCTGCGTGCGGTCATCATGTGAGGCTTGCTGAACTACCGCTGCTCACCCGTGTTTTCTGTCTTTTTTTCCAACCGTTGCGAAAACCTGTTGGATGCCCTGCTGGCGCGGCGGGAGGCTCTTCGTTTGCGGGGGCCGTTTGTGCGTGGGCAGGTGATCGTTCCAGGAAGTGCGTTGAGAAGGCGTATCGAGCTGGCGATGGCGGACCGCTTCGGTGTCAGCGCGGGGCTTGATTTCGATTATCTGGCGCAATGGTTGTGGCGGCAGGCCGCCCGCGTCGTGGAAGTCCCAGAGGCTTCGCCCTATGCGCTGGACGCGCTCGTCTGGCGGATTTTCGCCGCGCTGGAAGGGGATTGGCTGGGCAAGCACGTGCGGCTGGCGCATTATCTGGAAGGGGCGGACACACGGCAGCGTTTTGAATTGGCCGGGCGGCTAGCGCGCCTGTTTGACCGTTACCTGTGTTACCGCCCAGCGTGGCTCGAAAGGTGGGCCGAGGGGAAGGCTGCGTCCGCGCCGCAGGAGAAAACCCTTTGGGCAGATGAAGCTTGGCAGGCCGAATTGTGGCGGTGCCTCGTCCCTCATGATGGGGCACAGGCATTCCAGTTGCCGTTCATGGATTTTTTGTGCCGCGTGGCGCGGATGGAAGATGCCGAACTCGCGCTATTCGGGTTGCCTGCCGCCGTCGATGTTTTTTGCCTGCCGAACGTGCCGCCGCTTTATCTGGAGGTGCTGCGTGCGCTGGCGCGGGTGGTGGACGTGCAGTTGTACGTGCTCAACCCATGCCGCGAATACTGGTTCGATATCGTCGATGCGCGCCGCCTGTCGTGGCTGGTGCGACGGCAGCGCAACCTTTTCCATGAGACGGGAAACAGGCTGCTGGCGGCCTGGGGCAAGCAGGCACAGGTACTGATTGAATCCTTGTTTGAAGGCGAAAACCCCGTGCTGGAGAACGCGGAATTTACGCCGCATCCGGGTTCCCACTTGCTGGCGCGCCTGCAGAACGCTTTTCTCGATTTGCAGGAACTCGAAGCGGGCAGCATCCGCCCGGATACGAACGACCGCAGTATCGAACCGCATCTGTGCCACTCGCGTATCCGCGAGCTCGAAGTGCTGCACAACCGCCTGTTGGGACTCTTCAAGGAACGGGAAAACTTGCGCCCGGATGAGGTCGTCGTCCTCATGCCTGACCTTACCGCCTGCGCGCCGCTGATCGAAGCGGTGTTTGGCACTGCGCCGCGAGAACGGTTCATCCCGTGGCGTATCACGGGTCGGGGGCGGACGGAAGAGAACCCGGTTGCGCACGTGCTCGACGATCTGCTGGCTCTAGCGGCGGGGAACGCTCCCGCGAGCCGGGTGTTCGACCTGCTGCGGCAACCGCTGGTGGCGTCGCATTTCGGGTTGACGGAACCTGCGCTGGAACAGGTACGGGACTGGATGCGCGAGGCGGGCATCCATTGGGGGCTGGATTCAGGACAGGCTCACGTTGCGGGTACGGGCGGCGGGCATACCGTGGAAGCGGGGCTTGCCCGGCTGTTTTTATCCTGGGCGGCCGGAGATATGGCCGGGCGCGCGCTTTTCGCTGGGCAGACCGGCATCCCCCACGCACCGCAGGGCAGCGCCGGACTGGCGTTGGGCGCGTTCTGGCATTACGCCCGTGCCTTGAATCATTTGCGCGCCGAATTGCTGCAAGCGCATGATGCCGAGGGCTGGCGGGCCGTGCTGTTGGCGTCGCTCGCTGCCTTGATGGGGGACGCGCCGGAACATGCCGATGAAATGCGTGCCGTGCGTGGGGCGGTCAATGCGCTGACCGACGATATGGCCGCCGCCGGCCTCGATGGGCAGGAAACCCGCGCCGTGCTGCCGCTCGATGTCATTCATCTGGCTCTGACCGAACGGCTCGATGGGTTCATGCACGGTAGCGTGCCGGGTGGCGCGGTCACGTTCAGTGCCCTGCCAGCACTGCGCGGGTTGCCGTACCGTGTGGTGTGCGTCATTGGCCTGGATAACGATGCCTTTCCCGCCCGTGAACGTGCCGACGAATTCGACCTCATGGCGGCTTCTCCGCAGAAAGGTGACCGCCAGCGGCGGGACGATGAGCGCAACCTGTTTCTCGACGCCGTACTGGCTGCGCGCGACGTGCTGCATTTGTCCTGTATTGGGCGCAGCGTGCGGGACAACGCCGAACTGCTCCCTTCCGTGCTGGTCGATGAACTGCTCGATGTGCTGGCCGCGGCCTGCGCCGACAACCCGGAGAAACCGGATTCGATTGCCAAGGCTCGCGCCCGGCTGGTCGTGGAGCATCCCCTGCAATCCTTTTCGTCCGACTACTTCGTGACGGAAGGGAAAAGGGACAACCGGCTTGAGAGCTTTCGCGGCGATTTCGCCCATGCGCTCAATGAGCGCTTTCGCCAACGGCAGGTGCATGAGGCTGGGGAAGGACGGCGCGTGGAGAGTCGTTCCTTCGAAGAAGATGAAGACGGTGGCCATGCTGAAGAAGAATGTGGCGGCAGGCCGTTTTTTACTTCTCCCCTGCCGCTGCCGGGCAAGGAATGGCGTTGCGTCGATCTCATCCAACTTAAGCGTTTTTTCAGCAACCCTTGCCGTTTTCTGCTACGCGAGCGTTTAGGGATTGACCTCCTGGAAAGCGAGGAAGAACTCGTCGATGTCGAATCGTTCGTCCCGGATTGGCAGGCACGCCATACGCTCGCAGCCCGTCTGCTGCCCGTCCTGCTGGAAAGGGGAGACGGTTCGATGACCGATGGCGCACTTTTTTCCCTCGCCCGTGCGGGGGGCGAATACCCTGCCGGGAACCTGGGGGAAGGGTCATTGCGCCGGGAACTGGTTTCACTGCGTAGTTTCGCTGGGCGGGTGAATGCGGCACTTGCCAAGCCCCGTTGTCCAGTGCATACCGTGAAGCTTGAACAAACGTTGCACGGAACTGAAACCTGGGAGTTGCGGGCTGCATTCGCTGCGTTACGTGCGGACGGGCAAATTGCCTGGCGTTACGGCGATGCCCGTAACCAAAACGTTCCCGCAAACGATATGCTCATGGCCTGGCTCGACCATTTGGCGCTCTGTGCCGTGCCGCCGCCGGGGGTGGAATGCCGGACCCAGGGCTTGTTGCGCAATGGCGGGTTCGTGTTGGATCCTTTGCCTGCCGCCGATGCACGTGCCCACCTTGGAAAACTGCTGGCGCTTTACCGTGCGGGATTGCAGGAACCGTTACGCTTTTTCCCAAAATCGGGATGGGAATACGTTTGTATCCGCGCCCGCGAAGGCAACGAGGACAAGGCTCGTAAAGAGGCATTCAAAAAATGGAACGATGGCGATTTTCCCGAAAAGGGTCATGCCGCCTATCGGCTGGCCCTGCGTGGCATGCGTGCGGAAGAAGCCCTTGATGACGTGTTCCGGGAAAACGCCGAAATTGTGTTTGGCGCGCTGTGGCAGGTTTTTGGTAACCATACAGGCGAGGCAGGCAAGCCTGGAAAATGTCTACTTATTTATGGATAGTCCTGAAACCGCGAATTCGCAGGGTTTGGAAATTTTTTCTGGCCACAACGGCGGGTTCTGTCTCTGAGTGTTTAGACCTGCGGATATACTGGCCTGGTGTGCGATAAGCCCCGTCCTTCAGGGTAGGGAAGGATAGCGCGGACACCACAGGCGTCCTCAGATTGCTGACAAAGTTTCATATCGTTTGCCCTGGCGCGTAGCGCCCAAACTAGAGCCTTCCTCCTGAGGAAGGTGTCGCCCGCCGAAGGCGGGTGACGGAAGGAGTAAACGCCGGTTCGGG
>WQYV01000051.1 GCA_009781085.1 Betaproteobacteria bacterium | reverse complement strand
CTAGAACATCTGAACGGTTGTTGCGAGCACCTAAAAGAAAAGGGGGCTTAAAACCCCCTTTCACATCCCTTGCGGGAAAACGTCGCCTAACCGGGTTGCTGGCCACTGTGCATAGGCTGGCATAGCGGATATGACACCCGCTGCCAAGAGTGAATGAAGTGATTCTTATTGATTTTGTTTTCCAACTACACCAAAAAAACACAAAGTTTATAGCAAGAAACGTGCTATGTTTATCTTATTAATTTTCAAATAGATGTAAAAGCTAATAAAAGAATGTATAAAAAATAGCGACATTTATTAAAAATTTTAAACTAAACAATATAACGAAAAGTACGTAAACAAAATATAGAATACACAGCATATTTTTGTGGTAGACACGTATATAAACCGAAACGTTTATTAGTTTTATATTGAGTCATTCTGATCGTGGCAATCATAGATTTTCCGGATATCCAGAAGTTTCCTGTTCGTGCGGGTGCAGGTGGAGGCGCACAACGGCACGGCCATCAGGGTACGGCTGTTTTTTCGCGCTTCCGGTTTTCCAGGCGTGTCCCTGGATGATTTCCACAGTTACCGGGAGGCTGCCTTCGCGGCGAAGTTGTTCGTAACGTGCGCGGGACTGTTCCCATCCAGTGCGTCCACACAGGCCACGTGGGCGAGTGAGTGCGGCATTGTTGGCGGCGTTGGCGCGCAGGTCGGCGAAAAGCCCGTCGAGCTTGTCGTAGGTGAGTGTGGCCATTTCCATGTCCATTACGGGGTTAGAAAAACCCACCGCGATGAGGGCGTCACCCAGATCGTGCATGTCGATGAAGCGGTGCACGCGCTCGCCTGCGTGCGCGGGAAGGGTTTCTCGCAGTTCCTGTAAGGTGTCCGGACCGAGGCTGGAGAACATGATGAGCCCGCCCGTCTCAGTCACACGGCACATCTCGCGGAAGACGGGCAACGGGTCGTCGATGAAGGGCAGCATCAAGTTGGCCCAGACGAGGGAGACGGAACCGTCCTTGAGCGGCAGCTGCGTAGCCTCTGCGGCGCCAAGGCCGACGGGAGGGGAATTTTTGGCAAACAGACGGCGCAGGGAGCGGCTGGCTGGGGTAAGCCGCGTGCGAGCATAGACGAGCAGATGTCCGGCGAGGTCAAGCCCGATGCGCGCAGCGTCAGGGTAACGCTCCCCGAGACGCACGAGGTCGTGGCCCACGCCACAACCTAGGTCGAGGATACTGCGCGGGGCAATGCGGATGAGGTCAAGCCGCTCATCCATGCGGCGGGCGATTTCACGGGTGAGAAAGTCGGAACCGGGGTAACTGCCGGTATCGGCCTGCCGGAGCCGTCGGCGCAGCAGGGCATGATCCAGGCGGAAATCTGGGAGAGGGGGCGTACCGGACGTGTCCACGCAGTTAGATGGAGATGAGGCCAAGGCGGGCGAAAAGGCGCATGTCGGCGTTAGAGTCGGCGTTGCCGGTGGTCAGCAGCCGTTCTCCGTAGAAAATGGAATTGGCTCCGGCCATGAAGCATAGCGCCTGCAACTCGTCACCCATCTGTTCACGGCCCGCTGAGAGGCGCACGAAGCTGTTGGGCATGGTGATGCGCGCCACGGCAATGGTGCGGACGAAGTCGAAAGGGTCGATTGCGCCGCTACCAGCAAGCGGCGTGCCGGGAAAGGCGATGAGTTTGTTGATGGGCACGGACTCCGGCGGCGGTTCCATGTTGGCGAGCTGGGCGATGAGCCCCGCACGGCCCGTCTGGCCTTCGCCCATGCCGACGATGCCGCCGGAACAGACGTTGATCCCGGCGTCACGCACTTTTTCGATGGTGTCGAGCCGATCTTGCAGGGTGTGGGTGGTAATGACTTCGCCATAATACTCGGGGGCGGTGTCGACGTTGTGGTTGTAGTAGTCGAGCCCGGCTTCGGCGAGCAGTTTGGCTTGTTCTGTATTCAGCATGCCGAGGGTGACGCAGGTTTCCAACCCGAGTTTCTTGACTTCCTTCACCATTTCAATGACGGCAGCAAGGTCTTTTTCTTTGGGGCTACGCCAGGCCGCGCCCATGCAGAAGCGGGAGGAACCGCTTTCCTTGGCGGCGCGGGCGTGTTCCAGCACCTCGTCGAGCGGCATCAGGGCTTCGCGTTCCAGCCCAGTACTGTGGCGCGAGGACTGCGAACAGTAGCCGCAGTCCTCGGAACAGCCGCCAGTCTTGATCGAGAGCAGGGTAGAGCGTTGCACCTCGCCTGCCTTGAAATGGGCACGGTGCACTTCCTGTGCACGGAACATCAGGTCGAGGAAAGGTAGCGCGAACAGGGCTTCGATGTCGGCAATTTTCCAGCGCGCTTCGACGGGCTCCACCAGGGCGCGAGAAGCTGTGGTGGGGGGCTGGAGGGGAAATTCTCTTATCATAGCGTGTGATTTGATTTCTAATAGAGGAAGCAGTGATTCTCGTTCAGTGGGTAAAAGCAAGTCAAATCGGGGGTAATCCTTGAAGCCAAACCGTTATTGCGAGCGAAGCCTTTAGCCGCGGGCGTAGCGTGGCAGGAAGCGGTCCGGCTTCCTGCCACGGAACAAAGCCACTCGCAATGACGGCAGCTATAGATACTATAAAGGGGCTGCTTGAATGATCCTTGAGACATTTGGAAAGTTCTCATACGGAATACGCTGGGAGGTGCGTCGGGATTGGGTATTGTCGTTCCTGCTCGATACGCTGATGCCGCCGGATTGCTGTTTGTGCGGGATCCCTGTCGGAGGTGAAAATAAGGGCGTGCCGGTGTGTAACAGTTGCGCGGGTGAATTGCCGCGCCATGACATGCCTGCTTGCCCATGTTGCGCGCTGCCCACGGCGGAGGGACAGATTTGCGGGCGTTGCCTGCGCAGCCCCCCGGCGTTTGATAGTACGTATGCGTTATATAGCTACGTTTTTCCAGTGGATGTGCTGGTGCGCTTGTTCAAGTACCGTCATCGGCTGTCGCTGGCCCGGTTTTTTGCAGGGGCGGTGGGAAGTTTGCCGGAGGCCGATGTGGTCGTGCCCATGCCGCTACATCCGAGACGCTTGTCCGAGCGCGGTTTCAACCAGGCGCTGGAAATCGCCCGCCCGCTGGCTCGCGCGGCGGGGCTACCCTTGGAACAGGGAAAGGTCGTGCGCGAGCGCTATACGCCGCCGCAAGCGATGCTCGACCGTGGAGCCCGGCTCGCCAACCCACGTGGCGCATTTGCCTGCTACAGCCGCTTCGACGGTTTAAGCGTAATGGTGGTCGACGACGTGATGACCACAGGCGCTTCGCTCGATGCGCTCGCACGTTGCCTCAAAGCAGCCGGGGCCGCGACGGTACGCAATTTCGTCATTGCGCGTGCCGGGTGATAAGTTGCTTCAGGTAGAATGCGGACATTTTTGGCGCAGTTCACGGTTCTATGGAAATACTGGCTCAGTTTATCGACATCGTTTTGCACCTGGATCAACATTTGGGGGCATGGGTTATTCAGTATGGTGTTTGGATTTACGCCATACTGTTCATCGTTATTTTTTCAGAAACGGGTTTCGTTGTGACCCCGTTCCTGCCGGGAGACTCCCTATTGTTCGTGGCAGGGGCACTGTCGGCGATAGGGATGTCGGAGGCCGAAGGCGGCTTACATATCGGGCGCTTGCTGGCAGTGCTCTCTTCAGCTGCGATATTGGGCAACATGATGAATTACCAAATAGGCCGCTTCATCGGGCCGAAGGTGTTCCAATGGGAAAACTCCCGGTTGTTCAATAAAAATGCACTCCTAAAAACGCATGCCTTTTATGAGCGGCATGGTGGTAAAACGTTGGTCATTTCCCGCTTTTTGCCGCTTTTTCGCACGTTCGCACCGTTTGTGGCGGGTGTGGGTGCGATGCATTACCCCCGGTTTTTCATGTTCAACTTGGCGGGTGGGATAGGATGGTGTTTTTTGCTCACATTGGCAGGGTACTGGTTCGGCAACTTGCCGTGGGTGCGGCAAAACCTTTCCCTGTTGATCGTGGGGATCGTTCTCGTTTCCCTATTACCAATGTTGATCATGTGGCTGATGCGGGACAAGGAGGGGGAAGAAATAAAAGCATAGGGCGGTGCGCCCGTGCAGTCCCTGAGTATTCAATTTTCAATCTACCGGTAGAACTGAAATGTTTTTCAAGATTCTGATGATTGTGGCGTTTATCGCCGTTACGGTCTATATCGGTTTTTATGCCCGCAAAAGCGCACGGGATGTTGAAGGTTTGGTACTTGGCGGGCGTAGGGTCGGGACGTGGCTTTCTGCGTTTTCTTATGGTACTGCGTATTTTTCGGCAGTTGTTTTCGTCGGCTATGCGGGGCAGTTTGGTTGGAAATATGGCATGGCAGTGATCTGGATCGGGCTTGGCAATGCGTTCATCGGCAGCATGCTGCCCTGGTATGTGCTTGGGGCGCGGACGCGGGCAATGACGCATCATCTGCGGGCACGAACCATGCCGGAATTCTTCGGCGCGCGCTTTTCAAGCCAAACCCTGCGTATTGCCGCCGCCGCCATCATCTTCATTTTCCTGATTCCATATACGGCAAGCGTCTACAACGGGTTATCAAGGCTCTTCGACATGGCGTTCGGCGTGCCTTACGAATGGTGCATCGTGGTCATGGCGGCATTGACCTGTGTTTACGTGGTCATGGGCGGTTACGTGGCAACTGCCATCAACGATGTGGTGCAAGGCTGCATCATGTTGTTCGGTATCGTTGCCGTGATCGTCACCGTCCTGGCGAAGTATGGCGGCTTCACGCAGGCGGTGCTCATACTTTCGCAGGTGCCCAGCGACGCGCCGGGCATGGCGGGTATGCAGGGAGCCTATGTTTCGATCTTTGGGACGAACCTGTTTGACCTTGTGGGCGTGCTCGTGCTGACTTCGCTGGGTACCTGGGGGATGCCGCAGATGGTGCAGAAGTTCTACGCGATCAAAAGCATTAGCGCAATCAAGCAAGGGGCGGTCATTTCGACCCTGTTCGCGGTGGTGATATCGGGGGGGTGTTATTTCCTGGGCGGGTTTGGCCGGTTGGCCGCAAGCGGTATCGAATACACGCCCGCTGGGTTGCCCGTTTACGACTCGATCGTCCCAACGATGCTCAAGGATATGCCGGATCTGCTTATGGGTTTGCTGGTGGTGCTGGTGTTGAGCGCCTCGATGTCGACACTGAGCACGCTGGTGCTGACTTCAAGTTCTACGCTGACGCTGGATTTTCTCAAGGGTAAATACATCAAAGAAACGAATATTAAGGGTCAGGTTCTGTCGATCCGGCTGCTTATCGTGGTTTTTGTGCTGATTTCGATGGTGATTGCGCTCGTCCAATACAACTCGCCGAGGACATTCATCGCACAGCTCATGGCAATCAGTTGGGGGGCGCTGGCAGGTTCGTTTCTCGCACCTTTCCTGTATGGCCTTTACTGGAAGCGCACGACCACGGCGAGTGTGTGGGCGTGTTTCATCTTTGCGGTGGGGCTGGTATGTACGAGCATGGTGCTTAACTACCAGGGGATTATCAAGTTGAGCCTCATTAACGTGGGCGCGCTGGCGATGTTTGCGGGGTTGGTGATCGTGCCGCTGGTCAGTTGGCTAACAAAGCGGCCGGATGCCGAGCAGACGGACACGCTTTTCAGGGAGTCATACATGAACCTGCACGACACGAAGATCGACGCGGCTTGAGAAACGTTTATGTATTTTTGGTGTGGACGCGGAAGCGGGTCGTTCAGTCGTCCTGATGGTGAGACAGTGTTTCGCCGACGCAACCGGAGGCGTAAATCATGAAATGGTTTGAAGCGCGGCTTGAGAGCTTCGCTGGCGGGGATACCATGACGCTGTTTTCGCTGCATGCGCTGTTGGTCGTGCTTGTCGTCGTGGTTTTCAACTACGTGTTGCGTCGCGTATTGGCTCGGTTTGGCAGGGTGGCTCACAAGGAGGATACGCTTTGGGAGTTGGCTCTGGTGGCGTCAGCCCGGCGTCCGCTGTCCGTTTTGGTTTGGGTGGTCGGCATCTCGCTCGTCGGCCAGATGGCACAAACGCAAGCGGATATCGCCATTGTTGATGTCGTGTATTCCGTGCGCGTCATCGGGGTTGCCGTTTGCCTGAGCTGGTTCCTGACGGGGTTCATCGGCAAAGCGAAAGATGCAATTATTCGGCAGCGTGCTGCACGCGGTGTGGAAATCGACCGGACGACAGCCGATGCTATCGCCCAGCTTCTGCGAATCGCGGTATGGGTTACGACATTCCTGGTCGTCCTGCAAAGCTTGGGGTTCTCAGTCGGTGGGGTGTTGGCTTTCGGTGGCATTGGTGGAATTGCCATCGGCTTTGCCGCCAAGGATTTATTGGCTAATTTTTTTGGAAGCCTGATGATTTATTTCGATCGCCCGTTTACAGTCGGCGATTGGGTACGTTCGCCTGATAGGCAGATCGAAGGCACGATTGAAGACATTGGCTGGCGCCTGACCCGCATCCGCACTTTCGAAAAACGGCCCCTGTATGTGCCCAACTCGGTATTCGCGACCATTCTGGTTGAGAACCCGTCACGGATGAGCCACCGCCGCATCAACGAAACCATCGGCCTGCGTTATAGCGACATCGACAAGGTCGCAGCCATCGTTGAAGATATCCAGGCCATGATGAGCGTGCATCCGGAAATCGACCAAAGCCAGCCCGTGGTTGTGAGTTTCGACAAGTTCGGCGATTTTTCGCTTGACATTATGGTGCGCGCACTCAGCCAAGTGACGGCGGGCGCTGAGTTCCAGCGGGTCAAGCAGGACATTTTGTTGAAGATTGCGGACATCATCGCCAGCCATGGCGCAAAGGTCGCGCTCCCGACGCGCGTCAACCTCACCCAGGCCTTGCCGCCCGTGAACGCATGAACGCGGCAGTATTTGCGGCAATTGGCCTGGGTGCGGCCTGCGGTGCATGGCTGCGCTGGGCGCTTGGAGAATGGCTTAACCCTTTGGGTTCCGTATTGCCGTTGGGAACCTTAGCGGCCAATTTGATCGGCGGCTTCCTGATAGGCGTGATGTTGGGCGTGCTGCAACACTGGCCCGGCCTTTCGCCCGTGCTGCGATTGGGCATTATCACTGGCATCCTCGGAGGATTGACTACTTTTTCGACCTTCTCGGCGGAAGCCTTCCACCTTCTCCAACGTGGACAATGGGGCTGGATGGCTGCACATATCCTGTTGCATGTTGCTGGCTCGATACTGTTGACCTGCCTTGGCTATGGTTTGGTACAGGCGCAGTGGAAGGGGTGAGGGAGCTTTACCGTTGCAGGCTGTCGAGGTAACGCTCGGCATCAAGCGCAGCTTGGCAGCCGCTAGAGGCGCTGGTGACGGCCTGTTTATAGATGGGGTCTTGCACGTCGCCAGCGGCGAAAACGCCTGGGATGCTGGTCTGGGTGGCATCGCCCCGGTGGCCGCCACGGGTGATGATGTAACCACCGTCCATGTCGAGTTGCCCGGCAAAGATGTCGGTGTTGGGCTGATGCCCGATGGCGATGAAGACACCATGTACGGCAACTTCTTGCGTCTGCCCGGTTGTTACATGGCGGATGCGCATGCCGGTGACGCCGGAATCGTCCCCGAGCACTTCGTCGAGGGTGTGGTCGAGCGCCAACTCGATTTTTCCGGCAGCGACCTTTTCCATCAGCTTGCCGACCATGATCTTTTCGGCGCGGAATGCCTGACGGCGATGCACGAGCGTGACCTTGCGCACGATATTGGCAAGGTAGAGTGCCTCTTCCACGGCAGTGTTGCCGCCGCCAATCACGGCGACATCCTGGTCACGGTAGAAAAACCCGTCACAGGTGGCGCAAGCCGATACGCCGCGCCCGGCGAATGTCTCTTCGGAAGGCAATCCGAGGTAGCGGGCCGTGGCTCCCGTGGCAATGATGAGAGCATCGCACGTGTATTGGCCGGAGTCGCCGATCAGGCAGAATGGGCGCTCCGTGAGTTTCGCGGTGTGGATGTGGTCGAACACGATCCGGGTGTCGAAGCGTTCGGCGTGTTTCTGGAAACGTGCCATCAGGTCCGGCCCCAGGACCCCGTCGGCATCGGCGGGCCAGTTGTCGACCTCGGTCGTGGTCATGAGTTGCCCCCCCTGTGCAAGCCCCGTGATAAGCAGGGGAGCCAGGTTGGCGCGGGCGGCATAGACGGCGGCGGTATAACCGGCAGGGCCGGAGCCGAGAATGAGGAGGCGAGTGTGGATGTGTTCGGTAGACATGAGGGTACGATGGGGAGAGTTGGACGGCATTGCTAATTATATCCGGGGAATTTACCGTCTAATTCAAGCTTTAAAGCGAATGCCGATGGGGCAAGATACGGTTATACTCATACACAAATAATTTTTCGTTGAACCGTGCAGGCTGGATGTTTTGGCTCCACGGCTCTGGGAGTCCTCTCCGCGTGGAAGGTTTGTGCGCACGCAAGGGGTGGATAAATTACAACCTTTTCTAAGTAATCCACTATCCTATGAATCGGCCTGCTCTCGTTTCGACCACTGCGTTGAAAACTTTCCCCCTGTTTGCTGGATTGTCCGACGATGTGTTGAGTTCAATTGCCCAGGTAGCAATGATGCGGCATTATCCGCGCGGGCAATCGGTGGTACGTGCAGGCGAGCGTACCGATTACGTTTACTTTGTGCTGACCGGTAGCCTCAAGGTCGTGGTAAGCGACGAGGACGGGCGCGAAGTCATCCTTTCCATTCTGGGCCAGGGGCAGATTTTTGGCGAGATGGGGATGTTTGGCGATCAGCCGCGTTCCGCCTCGGTGGTTCCTGTAGTGGCCTCCGATCTGGTGACGGTGACAAAACAGGCTTTCCGTCAGTTGATGCAGGATCATTTTGAAGTGGCCTGGCGAATCATGTGCAACCTTGCCGAACGCCTGCGCGATGCCGACCGCAAGATCGAAAGCCTGGCCCTGATGGATGTCTATGGCCGCGTGGCCCGCCTGCTGCTGGAGATGGCCGAGGACGTCAACGGCGAAACCGTGGTGGCGCACAAGATTTCCAAGCAGGACATCGCCCGCATGATTGGCGCCTCGCGCGAAATGGTCAGCCGGGTGATGAAAGACCTCGGCCAGCAGGGGCTGATCGAAGAGACGCCGCACGGCATCATCCTGCATGAGCGTTTAGGCAGCAACGCCTGATCTGCTCTTATAGTTTGCCGGCTCTCTCGGCACGGCTTCCGCATGCCCATGGCAGCGGAAGCTGTATTAGGTTTTGTATTGTCGGGTTTGATGGGTTCGGGTAGTGGGGGCGAGGCGCTATAATTAAACACTTCGCTTCTCTCAAAATTTTTCTAATGCCTTCCCGTCCTCCGCCCCGCCCTTTGCCTGAAAGAATTCCCTTGTTATTGCGGGAAGCGCGCTGGCTTGTACTGGGAGTCATGTCGCTTTATGTCGGCCTGATTTTGTTCGGCTACGACAAGAATGACCCGGGTTATACAGTTGCTTCGGCGGCGAGCGTGAACAATCCGGGGGGGCGTTTCGGAGCCAGGCTTGCCGATGTGCTTCTCTCTTTGCACGGGATTTCGGCCTGGCGGTGGGTGGTTTTCCTCGGTTATACCTTGGTATGGGGGTTTCTGCGCCTGCGTGACCGTCTGACGCTCGACCGTCGGTCGTTTCTCGTCATCCTGCTCGGCTTCATCGTGGTGCTGCTGGCCAGCAGCACGCTGGAAAGCATGCATTTCCTGGGGTTGGCCGACCTGACGTTCAGCTTGCCACAGAAGTCCGGTGGAATACTCGGTTCCGAGTTGAGCAAGTTGATGCAGCAAAATTTCGGTTATACCGGCAGCGCCCTGCTATTGGTAGCTTTGCTGGCTGCCGGTTTGTCGCTCTTTACCGGGATTTCCTGGTTGTCGATTGCCGAAGGCATTGGCGGGATTCTGGAACGGATCGTCTTGGGGCTATTCGCGTTTTTCCAGGCTTGCCGCGACAGGTTGGCGGGGCGCAGGCTGGCCTCGCAGCGCGAAGAAACGGTGCAGGTTCGCCGCAAGAAAAAAAGCGAACAGACACCGGCTACGCCGTTGCGAATCGAACCGGGCGTTTCGGAAGCGCCGCGTTCGTCCCGTGCCGACAAGGAACGCCAACGGACGCTCTTTGCAGATGGGAGTGGTAACCTGCCGTCACTGGACTTGCTTGATGCCGTGGCGGGCAACGGGGAACCGCCTTCGACCGAAGCGCTTGAGTTCACTTCCCGCCTGATCGAAAACAAGCTCGCTGACTTCGGCGTCGATGTCAAGGTGCTGGCCGCTTATCCGGGGCCGGTCATTACCCGTTATGAAGTCGAACCGGCGGTTGGCGTCAAGGGCGCGCAGGTGGTCAACCTCGCTAAGGATTTGGCGCGTGCGCTCTCGCTGGTGTCGGTGCGCGTGGTCGAAACCGTGCCCGGCAAATCGTGCATGGCGCTGGAGTTACCCAATGCCCGTCGCCAAGTCGTGCGCTTGTCGGAAATTCTCGGCTCGAAAGCCTACAACGACATGAGCGCGACCTTGACCGTGGCACTGGGCAAGGACATCAGCGGGCAGCCGATGGTAGCCGATCTCGCCAAAATGCCGCACCTGCTTGTTGCGGGGACGACTGGCTCAGGCAAGTCGGTGGGGATCAACGCCATGATTTTGTCCCTGCTCTACAAGAGCACGCCGGATCAAGTGCGCCTCATCATGGTCGACCCGAAGATGTTGGAACTATCGATCTACGAGGGCATCCCCCACTTGCTGGCTCCGGTGGTGACGGACATGAAACACGCAGCCAACGCGCTCAACTGGTGCGTTGGCGAAATGGATAGGCGTTACCGGCTCATGGCGGCGGTTGGCGTGCGCAACCTGGCTGGGTTCAACAAGGCCGTGATCGATGCGCGCAAGATCGGTGAGCCGCTCACCAACCCGTTCTCGATCACCCCGGAAGAGCCGGAACGGCTCGAACCCATGCCGTACATTGTGGTAGTGGTTGATGAACTGGCCGACATGATGATGGTGGTGGGCAAGAAAGTGGAGGAACTGATAGCCCGTCTGGCGCAAAAGGCACGCGCTGCCGGAGTTCACCTGATCCTTGCCACACAGCGCCCATCGGTCGATGTCATCACTGGGCTGATAAAAGCCAACGTACCGACCCGGATTGCTTTCCAGGTATCGAGCAAGATCGACTCTCGCACCATCCTCGACCAGATGGGGGCAGAAGCCTTGCTCGGCATGGGCGATATGCTTTACCTCGCACCCGGCACGGGCTTGCCGGTGCGGGTGCACGGCGCGTTCGTTGCCGATGGTGAAGTTCACAAGGTCGTCGAGTACCTCAGGAAAACCGGACAACCCGATTATGTGGAAGGAATACTTACGCCCGTCTCGGACGATCCGGACGACTTTGGCCTTGATGGCGAAGACGGAGGAAGCAATGGCGAGTCCGATGAGCTTTACGACAAGGCGGTCAATGTCGTCATTAAAACGCGCAGGCCGTCGATTTCGCTGGTGCAGCGCCACCTGCGCATCGGTTACAACCGCGCTGCCCGTCTCATCGAACAAATGGAACGCAATGGGGTTGTTTCGCCAGTTGGCGCAAATGGCAACCGCGAAGTGCTCGCCCCACCAATCGCAGAGGAATGAACGATATGAAAGGCTATCGCAGCGCGATAGGCGCATTGGGCGCTGCCGTCTTGTTTCTGCTGCCGGGGGGCGCAATGGCGGCCAGCGCGGTGGACAGCCTGCGACAGTTCGTCGCTTCGACCCGTGGGGCCGAAGGGGAATTCCGGCAAACCGTCACCGGAAAAGCAGGGCAGCCGGCACAGCAGGCTTCTGGCAAGTTTTCCTTTGCCCGCCCTGGCAAATTCCGCTGGGAATATGACCTACCGTATCCGCAACTCCTGGTAGCCGACGGCAAGCAATTGTGGTCGTGGGATCGTGACCTCCGGCAGGTGACGGTACGCCCAATCGGAAACGCCCTAGGCGCAACGCCTGCCGGGATCCTGTTTGGGCAGGAGGAATTCGAACACGATTTCATCCTGACCGAGAGCACGGTAGACGAAGAAACAGGCGGCGGTAAGAAGCTCGCCTGGGTCGAAGCCCGCCCGCGGCAGACGGCAGGCGATGAGGGGGGAGCCAGTAGCGGTTTCCAATTCTTTCGTTTCGGTTTCGACGGTAAACGCTTGCAACGCCTGATGCTGCTCGACAATTTCGGGCAAACCACGGTGATCGAGTTCACCAGCCTGAGGATCAATCCTTCGTTTGCCCCGGATCATTTCCATTTCGAACCGCCCGCCGGGGTGGATATCCTCGGCGACCCTTCTGCGCCGTGATGAGCAAAGATTTCGACCTTTTCGGGACGGATGAGCCTGTCGCGCAAGAGAAAAAAACCATCGGCTCCGGTAAATCGTCCCGTAAACCCGTGCCGGTTCCCCTTGCCGAGCGCATGCGTCCAGTTTCGCTCGATGAAATCGCGGGGCAGGCGCATCTTCTCGGGCTGGGCAAACCTCTGCGGCTCGCGTTCGAGTCGGGCAAACCGCATTCGATGATCCTCTGGGGACCGCCGGGAGTGGGCAAAACCACGCTGGCCCGGCTGATGGCTAAAGGGTTCGATGCAGACTTCATCGCCTTGTCAGCGGTATTTTCCGGCGTCAAGGAAATTCGCGAAGCGGTAGCGCAGGCCGAGGTGGCTCGCAAACTAGGCCGCCACACCATTCTCTTCGTCGACGAAGTGCACCGCTTCAACAAGGCGCAACAGGACGCTTTCTTGCCCTACGTGGAACAGGGGCTTGTCACCTTCATCGGTGCGACGACGGAAAACCCCTCGTTTGAAGTCAACGCGGCCCTGCTGTCGAGGGCTGCGGTTTATGTGCTGGAGGCGCTCGACCCTGAAGCGATGACAGTGCTTTTTAAGCGTACCTGCCGCTGTGCGTGCCCAGAACTTGCGTTCGATGATGACGCACGCGAACGCATGATTGGCTTTGCAGACGGCGATGCCCGCCGGTTGATGAACCTCATCGAGCAGATATAGAATGCTGCTGCCACCACCGGAGAAAATTCCGTCACGGCGCGCTTCGTTGAACAAGCGCTATCGTGCGACCTGCGCCGTTTCGACAAAGGGGGTGAAGCATTTTATGACCAGATTTCCGCCCTTCACAAAGCAGTGCGCGGTTCCGACCCAGACGCGGCACTGTACTGGATGTGCCGTATGCTCGACGGTGGTGCCGACCCGCTCTACATTGGGCGGCGGGTCGTACGGATGGCTACGGAAGACATTGGGCTGGCCGACCCGCGTGCCCTCGAAATTGCGCTCAATGCCTGCGCCGCCTATGAGCGCCTGGGTTCGCCCGAAGGCGAACTGGCCTTGGCTGAAGCCATCGTATTTATGGCCTGTGCTGCCAAATCGAATGCGGTTTACCTGGCTTATGGCGCGGTGCGGCGCTTTATCAGGCAGAGTGGTTCGCTGCCTGTGCCGATGCACCTGCGCAACGCGCCGACCAAGCTGATGAAGGAACTCGGCTATGGCCACGGCTACCGCTACGCGCATGACGAGCCACAAGCCTATGCTGCCGGAGAACGATATCTACCCGACGGCGTGGGGTCGCCCCGCTGGTACCGGCCCACGCTACGCGGCATGGAAGCGAAAATTGCCGAAAAACTTGCCCATCTCCGCCAACTCGACGTCCAAACAAACACGGCGGGGCGCGAAAGCAGCCCCGCTACGGCAATGGCAAAAAGCAATGACAAAATGCCTTGACATGAGGCATCCCATCAAGGCTAATGGTATGGATGGAACAAACCGAGCCGAGAGCCGCGACTCCCGAGGGAAAACCGCTTCAGTGCGTCAGATTGTACGAGATGGAAAAGCGGGCGAACCCCGCACGTGCACGGGCAGCCTTCTCTTGCATTCCGGTGGCATCGGCGTACTCAATCAATTCCTGAAGCCAGCGTGCTAACAGCTGCACACCCTCATCACTCTGAACCAGACCGCAGAGCACTTGACCGGCCATGACATCAGGAATTCCTTCGAACTCGGCAATCAGGGCAACCTCGTCGTCTGTGAGATCGCAATAGTCGAGACAATCACGCATGGATAGCATGGTTAGAACCCTCCCTCTTACAAGGAAATTGGCCTCTTCTACTATGGCCTATATTATAAGATTATGCCAAATTGACGTGAAAACAAGGGAAAAGTTCATGAAATTTTTAATAAAAAATCAAGCAAGCTTAATTGAAGTCAATACTGCATTGGGCAGTCAAATATTAAACCATATACAAATCAATTACTTGTAACGCTTAGTTGGCAGTGTTGCTTTAACTGCTTGTTTTAACCATATGAATCTCATTGATTCGCGATCCATAAGAAACCCATACAGGATGCATCCCCATGCTTGACATTCAGATGCTACGCGGCCAACTTGATGCCGTGGCAACCCGTCTTTCCGCCCGTGGCTTACAACTTGATACTGCCACTTTTCTTGCCCTTGAGGAAGAACGCAAAACCCTCCAGACCCGTACCCAGGAATTTCAGGCACGGCGCAACAGCCTTTCCAAGCAGAGTGGCATATTGAAAGGCAAGGGCGGAGATGCCTCGGAGGTGCTGGCCGAAGTCGGGCGTCTTGGCGACGAACTCAACCGCTATGAACAAGCCTTGCCGGTATTGCTCGAACGGATGGATGCCTTTCTCGCCACCCTACCCAACCTGCCGCAGGACAGCGTGCCCGTGGGTCCAGATGAGGCTGCGAATATCGAAATTCGTCGTTGGGGTACTCCGCCAGTATTCGATTTTAAAATACGCGATCACGTCGACATCGGCGCGGCGCTGGGGCTGGACTTCAACACGGCTGCAAAACTTTCCGGTGCGCGCTTCAGCTTCATGCGTGGGCAAGTTGCGCGGCTGCACCGGGCGCTTGCCCAGTTCATGCTCGATACTCACACCCGCGAACATGGCTATACCGAGTGTTATACCCCTTACATCGTTAACCGGGAGGCGCTTGAAGGCACGGGTCAACTTCCCAAGTTCAGGAACGACATGTTCTGGGTTTCCCGTGGCGGCGATGAAGAAGCACGCGAGCAATACCTGATTTCCACGGCGGAAATTTCGCTGACCAACAGCGTACGCGAACAAATTTTGCCTGCTGATGCCCTGCCGCTCAAACTTACCGCCCACAGCCCATGCTTCCGGTCCGAGGCGGGCAGCGGCGGGCGGGATGTGCGCGGCATGATCCGCCAGCACCAGTTCGACAAAGTTGAAATGGTGCAAATCGTCCATCCGGAACAGAGTGACGCAGCCCTTGAAGAAATGGTCGGCCATGCTGAAACCATCCTGCAAAAACTCGGCCTGCCGTATCGCGTCATTGTACTTTGTACGGGTGACATGGGTTTTTCCGCTGCAAAAACCTATGACCTCGAAGTTTGGCTGCCCGCGCAGGGTGCCTACCGCGAAATATCTAGTTGTTCCAACTGTGAAGCTTTCCAGGCGCGCCGCATGCAGGCGCGTTTCCGTAACGCCCAAGGCAAGAACGAACTCGTGCATACCCTCAACGGCTCAGGGCTGGCGGTTGGGCGCACGCTGGTAGCGGTGCTGGAAAACTTCCAGTGCGCTGACGGTTCTGTCGTTGTGCCCGAAATCCTGCAGCCCTACATGGGCGGGATGGAAGTAATGGAACCGGGGGCCTGAAAGCGTTTACGGCGCAGGTTGTGTGTGCGACAGGTGTGCGCTCGTCGTGGCCTGGGCATTGAACTTGAAGCCGACCGGCGGGGGACGTTCATCGTCGGCTTCAGCCAGCGTGGGATGTTCGGCTGGGTAGTTATGGCAGAGAATGTCATAAAAATTGCGGACATTTTCCGCCATGATGAGCGCTTCGCCGCCGCGTACCGGCCCTGTCTTGAACTGGGTGGCGTACTGAGGTTGTGCCAGCAAAGGCAACACGGATTTCAGATCCACCCACATGGTATCGTTTTTGCCAAGCATGCGGGCCAGCGCCCTGGCGTTGTTGATTCCCCCGGGGCCGATGTTATAAGCGGCGGTGGTCATCCACATGCGGTCGGGGTGGAGAACCTCTTTCGGTAGTTTGGACTGCAACATGGAGAGATAAAGTGCGCCTCCGAGGATCGACTGTTTTGGGTCGAGGCGGTTTTCGACCCCAAGCCGGTTGGCAGTATCGACAGTCAGCATCATCATGCCGCGCACGCCGGTATAAGACGTTGCTTCTGGATCCCAATGCGATTCCTGGTAAGAAACTGCGGCTAGGTAACGCCAGTCCATACTGGCCTTTTTTCCGGCTTCCTTGAAATAAGAGATGTAGCGGGGCAGGCGATCCTGGACACGCTTAAGAAAGACCGTGACATCGTAATAGTCGAGGCGGCGGATATGGCCGAAATAACGGTCCGCAGTGCTGGCGAGCAAACCGTTCCCAGCTGATTCGTCGAGGAAGCGATTGACTTCGCCTGACAGTTCCTCGCCTGTTTGCAGCGGCATTGCCCAGGATACCGTGCTCCTGGACGGCAGGTCGTAGATGATGGCCAGCGTGGGAGCCAAACGCTTGGCGAGCGCGTAATTTACCTGATCGGTTGCCAGGAGGTCGATCTGGCCTGACGCTACCTGCATCAGTAAATTCTGGTCGTCAATATGTGGGGCAGGGTGAACGACTTTCAGCCCAGGGATGCGCTGCTTGAGCGTTTCCATCAACACGGCAAGTTTCGTACCTTGCCGTACTGTGACAATTCGTCCGGCTAAGTCGTCGTCGCGCAGGATGGTGCTGCGGCTGGTGCGGCCAACCAGCACGAAATCAATCTCGCGTAGCCCTGTCGTCCAGGCTAAGGGCAAGTCGCTATCGGGGGTCAGGCCGGCTGCCGCCAGATGTGCCTCACCGTTGATAACGGCTCTGAGCGCGTGTTCCGTGTCCGGATAAGGCACGAACCGCACCGGCACGCCCAGGCGCTGCCCCAGAGCGACCAGCAAATCGTGCTCGAAACCCGCGTAGGTTCCCCGTTCGTCTTCGCGGTAGGAGAGCGAATCGATGCGCGTAGCCACCCGCAGCTCGCCCAGCTCGCGGAAATCTTCGATATGCGAATGGGAAAAGCTGATGGCAACCATGATGACGGTTGCAACCAGAAGGGCAGCGCAGTTGACAAGGATGATATGAAAGAGGCGCAAACGGGTATCCAGGTAAGAGGCTAATCCGATTATGCCTACCTTCCTGCTGGTGCGCATGCAGAATGGCGGCAAACACACACATGAGGCAGGCGTGAGTTGGAAAGATGCCTCAGGGCGTCGGGCGGATGTTCACTTGCCGCGGCTCCAAGCGCCACCGGAAAACAGCACACCAACTATCTTTTTTTACCGGGTTGCCTATAATTTTGCGCTTCGAGCGGAGAGATGGCCGAGCGGTTGAAGGTACCTGACTCGAAATCAGGCGTAGGTGTAAGCCTACCGTGGGTTCGAATCCCACTCTCTCCGCCAACCGTTTTGTAGCAGGTTGGGTTTGTTGTAAAAAAGCCACAGGAATGTGGTTTTTTTTTACCCATCGTATCCATAGCCTCATACAAGGCTATCCGCTTGGGTTTCGTGCCTTCTTCGCCCAGGCGTTTTTTCTTGTCTGCTTCGTATTCCTGGTAGTTGCCAGCGAAGAGCGTCCATTGGGAATCGACTTCCGCTGCGAGGATGCGGGTGACGCAGGCAATCGATCAGGCGCGGGGGATTTCCGTGACATAAATGGCAACAAGGGGCAAGTATACGTAAGTCATTTTTCACGGTCCAGTTAATTTCATTAAAACCAGTATTTTAGTTGCCTAGAATTGTTAAAAACAATTATCAGTTTCAAAGGTGGCATTTTGAGAAACATGCCACATTACAAGGAGAGAAATAATGGCAATTGAAAAACTTTCTACCACAAAAATTTTACGTATATCTAAACCAGGAAAATATAATGATGGAAATGGGTTGTATTTGCAGGTAACAAAAAACCTTGTCAAAAGCTGGGTGTTCCGTTACCAGATGGATGGGCATGAACACTATATGGGGCTTGGTTCAATTTATGCCGTCGATATAAAGGGGGCGCGAAAGAAAGCTCAGAAGGCTCGCGAATGCCTTGCGAGAAAAACCGACCCCTTGCAGGAACGTGCGACAGTTGTCGCCAAAGATAAAAAACGCAATGAACGCAACAAAACTTTCGACGAATGCGCCACAGAATATATCGAACTACACAAACATGGATGGAAGAGCATAAAACATTTAAAACAGTGGGAAAGCTCCATTAACACATATGCCTCACCTTATTTCGGGCAGGTATTTGTGCGTGAAATATCGACAGCACTGATTTTACAAGCCCTTGAGCCAATATGGGTCACAAAGACAGAAACAGCCTCACGGCTTCGCGAACGCATTGAACGGATCCTTTCCTGGGCAACGATAGGTGACTATCGCGATGGCGAGAACCCGGCGCGGTGGGATGGGCACTTACAGGAATTGCTGCCAAAACCGTCCCGGATCAAGATTGTCCGCCATCACCCATCGATCCCCTATCAGGAAATGAGCGGTTTCTTCAAGCTGTTGAATGCCGAGAGGAGCATCGTAGCAAGAGCCCTCGAATTCACGATCTTTACAGCCTGCCGCACATCCGAAGCGTTACGGGTCAAGTGGCAGGAAATTGATTTCGCCCAACGCGTCTGGACAGTGCCCGCCGAACGGATGAAAGGCGGGAGGGTGCACCGTGTCCCATTGGCGGAAGCCCCGCTGGAAATCCTGGGCGCACTGAAAGGGCTGCATCCAGACTGGGTGTTCCCAAACCTGCGAAGGGGGCTGCCGTATTGCGAAACCGCCATGTTCGCCCTGCTCAGAAAGATGAAACGCCCTGGCATCACCGTACATGGCTTTCGGTCGGCTTTCCGCGTATGGGCAGCGGAGCAGACAAACTACCCGAAGGAAGTCCTAGAAATGGCGCTGGCGCACAAACAGGCGACCATAGTTGAAGAGGCGTACCAGCGATCCGACCTTTTTGGGCGGCGCCAAGCACTGATGCAGGACTGGGCCGGCTGGTGCATCCGTCCTCATTCCCCGCCCGACCCCCAACCAAGATAAGCAGTTTGACTGCATGGCAAGCTGCTACGGAAGGCGGGTTTCCGTAAGCCTTTGATTGTCGGCGCATGCCAACAATACCCAAAGAACCCAAGGGGAGCGTCACTCCCCTTGGGTT
>WQYV01000050.1 GCA_009781085.1 Betaproteobacteria bacterium | reverse complement strand
CGCCAGTTAGGAAAGTCGCTCGGCAGCATACGCCACTGACAGCCGCTTTTGAGCAGGTAGAGCACCGCACAGAACACTTCATACAGATCCACTGTCCGCGGTTTGGTCTTTTTGCGAACGCTCCCCAGCAGCGGCCTGATTTGCTCAAACGACTCCCGGCTGACATCACTTGGGTATTTTTTACGCATCCCATAAGTCTATGTCAAAATAAAGTTCGTGAACAGGCTCTTAGCACTGGGGGCCTCGAAAGCGGATGCTGGCAAGGTGTCCGCGAACAGCCGTCGATGGTGACATAACAGCTACATGCGGCTAAATCGAGCAATGCTTATTGCCTACTTCGACCGGATTGGCGTACCCCGGCTCTCATGACCTCACTACTCGAACCGCCCGGTGCGGACCCGCACGCCGGGTGGTGTGGGAGGGGATCGGCTAGGATACTAGCCGCCCCTATCCCGATGTGCGCCCAGCACGGGCGCACTCCTGCGGGTGAGAGTCCCGCCGTAACTTACAGCAGCACCCTCTCAATCCCGCCGCTGTTGGCCTTTTCCACATACTCCTTCATCCAGTTTTCGCCCAGGGTGTGACGGGCGAGTTCGATGAGGAGGTAGTCGGCTTTCAGCCCCCCGGCAAGCTTGCGGTAGCGCATCAGCCCTTGCAGGCAGCTTGGGCAGGCGGTGAGGACGCGAGTAGTGGTGGCGGCAGCATCGCGAGCGGCAATGTCATTTTCGAGTTCTTCCTGTTTGCGGAACCGCACCTGCGTGGAGATATCCGGGCGGGAGACGGCCAGCGTCCCGGCTTCGCCGCAGCATCGGTCGGATAGCGTGACCGGGACACCCATCAGTTTGTTGGCTACCTCGATGCCCGCGTATTGTTTCATCGGGGTGTGGCAGGGCTCGTGGAACAGGTATTGAATGCCTTTAGAAGCATCTTCGCATCGGATGCCTTTTTCCAGCAGGTATTCGTGGATGTCCAACAGGCGGCAGCCGGGAAAGATTTTATCGAATTCGTATTCCTGTAGCTGATCCATGCAGGTTCCGCAGGAAACGAGAACGGTCTTGATGTCGAGGTAGTTGAGGGTGTTGGCAACGCGGTGGAAGAGCACGCGGTTCTCGGTGGTAATCCTCTGCCCCTTGTCGTCGCCGCCCGCCGCGGCCTGCGGGTAGCCACAGCATAGATAGCCGGGCGGCAGGACGGTTTGCACGCCAAGATGGTAGAGCATGGCCTGGGTGGCAAGGCTCACCTGGCTGAACAGGCGCTCCGAACCGCAACCGGGAAAGTAGAAGACGGCTTCGGATTCGGCGTTGGTCCTGGAGGGGTCGCGGATGACGGGAATCGTGGCAGCGTCTTCCATGTCGAGCAGGGCGCGGCTGCTTTTGCTCGGCAGGTTGCCGGGCATGGGGCGGTTGATGAGGTGGATGACCTGTGCCTTGAGTTTGGGGCGGCCAACCGTAGCGGGCGGCGTCCTGAGTTGGTGGCGCAGAAGCAGGGATTTGCGCCCAAACCCGTGTGCCAGACGCTGAAGTTTGTAAGCCCAACGCATTCCGGTGCGCATCAACCCAAGCAGGAAAGGCTCCTTGACGGTCAAAAAGGCAAGCGCGGCGAGCTTGCCCGGGTTGAAGGAGCGTTTTCTTTGCCCGCGCAACAGGTTGCGTATCTTGATGGTGGTTTTGCCAAAGTCGATGTCGACAGGACAGGGCTTTTCGCAACGGTGGCAGATGGTGCAATGATCGGAGAGGTCTTCGATTTCGCTCCAGTGCGTGAGCGAAACGCCGCGACGGGTCTGCTCTTCGTAAAGAAGTGCTTCGACGAGCAGCGAAGTGGAAAGTATCTTATTGCGCGGGCTGTAAAGGAGGTTGGCTCGGGGGACGTGGGTGGAGCAAACGAGCTTGCATTTCCCGCAGCGCAGGCAGTCCTTGATATCCGATGTGATATTACCGATTTCTGTCTGCTCCATGATGAGGGATTCGTACCCCATCAGGTTGAAGCTGGGCGTGTAGGCATTTAGTAGATTGCCCCCCGGCATGAGTTTACCTCGGTTGAAGTGCCCAGCCGGGTCGATTTTGGCCTTGTAGGCACGGAAAGGGGTAAGTTCTTCTTCGGTCAGGTAGTCGAGCTTGGTGATGCCAATACCGTGTTCGCCGGAGATGACGCCGCCGAGCGAGCGGGCAAGTGCCATGATGCGGTCGACCGCGCGGTAGGCGGTCTGGAGCATTTCATAGTTGTCGGAGTTGACGGGGATGTTGGTGTGGACGTTGCCGTCGCCCGCGTGCATGTGCAGCGCCACGAAAACCCGGCTACGCAAGACTTGCGTATGTAGGGTGTCGATTTTTTCCAAGACGGGGCGAAAGACCGTGCCATCAAAAATTTTGAATAACCGTGGCTGTAGCTCGGTTTTCCAGGAAACGCGGACGGAAGCATCTTGCAAACGGTGGAACAGCGTCGGGTTTCGCGCACGGTTGACGAACTCACCCGCAACGATACCAAGGTTCATGAAAACTTTTTCGGCTTCGGCAAGTGGCAGGTCGAGGTTGTCCAGCAGCCATTGCCAGCGGCAACGCACGGTGTTGACGTAAGCGAGCGCAGTGTCGCGTCGGTCACCGATGAGTTCTTCCGAGGCAAGACCCGCATCCCCCTGGTCGAGCGGCAGCTTGCTGGAAAGCAGGTTGTTGAGCGCGGCGCACAAGTCCAGTTTGTTACGGATAGACAGCTCGATGTTGATACGTTCGATGCCGTCGCAGTAGTCTCCCATGCGTGGCAGCGGGATCACAACATCTTCATTGACCTTGAAGGCATTGGTGTGGCGGGAAATGGCTGCCGTGCGGCTGCGCTCGAGCCAGAAGCGTTTGCGTTGTTCGGGCGAGACGGCGATGAAACCCTCAGCACCGCGCGCATTGGTCATGCGCACGACTTCGGAGGCGGCAGCCATGACCGCAGGTTCATCGAAACCAGTAATGTCACCGATCAACACCATCTTTGGGCGGCCGTGGCGACGAGCCTTGGTGGTATAGCCGACGGCTTTCACATAACGCTCGTCCATGTGTTCGAGCCCGGCCAACCGTACTCCGGCCTGATGCCCACCACCGTTGGGTTTGAAATAGTCGGTGATGTCGACGATGGCAGGGACGGCCTCGCGTACCTGATCGAAAAATTCGAGGCAAACAGTGCGTGTGACGGGCGGCATTTTGTGCAGTACCCAGCGCGCGGCGACGATGATGCCGTCCGTGCCTTCTTTTTGCACACCAGGGATGCCGCCGAGGAATTTGTCAGTGACGTCTTTCCCAAGCCCGTCCTTGCGGCAACTTGCGCCGGGCAGGTTCAGGGTGGACTCACCGAGCGGCACGCCGCTTGTGCCATCGAAACGGCGTAGCCGGAAGCGGACGGTTTCCTGTTCGTGGATTTTGCCGAAGTTATGGCCGAGGCGTTCGACTTCGAGCCAGTGCCCGTCTGGTGTAACCATCTTCCACCAGGCCAGATTGTCGAGCGCCGTGCCCCAAAGCACTGCTTTTTTGCCCCCAGCATTTACAGCGATATTGCCGCCGATGGTGGATGCCGACGCCGAGGTAGGGTCGACCGCGAACACCCGTCCTGCATGGTTTGCCGCGTCCGCAACGCGATCCGTGACCACTCCCGCGCCCGTGCGGATGGTGGCGTAGGGTTCCGTCATCGGTTGCCCGTCGAGGCTGGGCAGATGGGTCTCTTCTACTGATCCCGTCTGGGTGAGTTTCTCGGTGTTGATGACAACTGAGCGCGCATCCAGCGGGACGGCTCCACCGGTGTAGCCGGTTCCCCCGCCGCGCGCGATGATGGTCAACCCCAGTTCAATAGCTGCGCGCACGAGTGGGGCGATTTCTTCTTCGGTGTCGGGGGTGAGGACGGCGAACGGGTATTCGACCCGCCAGTCGGTTGCATCGGTGACGTGCGCGACGCGGGCGTGCCCATCGAAGCAAATGTTGTCATGCTGGGTGTGGCGAGAGAACCGATGGCGGACGGTACGGCGGCGGTGCGCAGTATCAATGAACCACTGCTCGAAATCGGTCACTGCCGCACGTGCACGTTCGGTGAGTAGGGCAACACGCTCGTTGCCCTGGCGGCGTTTTTCGACTTCGCTTACGCGGTGATGGAGGGCGGCAACCAGTGCCTCGCGTCGCTTGCGGCTGGCAAGCAGGTCATCTTCAAGATACGGATTACGCCGCACGACCCAGATGTCGCCCAGCACCTCATAGAGCATGCGCGCTGACTGCCCGGTGACACGTTCACCTCGCAATTCTTCGAGAGCTGCCCAGGCATCCGCGCCAAGCAGGCGGATGACGATTTCGCGGTCAGAGAACGAGGTGTAGTTGTAGGGGACTTCGCGCAAACGTTGACTCATCGTAGCGGGGTCGGAGCAGAGAAACTTTATGTTCTAACGAATGCACGGCACATCCGTCAGGTGGCGGATATTGCCAAGGTAGGCCGCTTTATTGCCGGGACGTGACTGTACCAAGGATCAAGGGGCATCCATACCAGGAAGCTACGTAAAAAAACCACCTGCCGGTAGCCTTTTACAGATCAACGTACTACAAAATAAGGTTGGCGGAGTGGACGGGGCTCGAACCCGCGACCCCCGGCGTGACAGGCCGGTATTCTAACCAACTGAACTACCACTCCGCGTGGAGCACCGCATTGTAGCAGCACTCTGGAAACTGTGGCGTCTCCACAGGGTAACGAACCATACCCCGCTTTCAGAACGATAATGCGTGTGGTCATCCCACACAACAGAAGGCGCGCATTGTAGGCATGACGGCGCATGCCGTCAAGGGAGTGCGGCCACATTTAACAATCCACCAAGTTCGGCGGCGTTCCAGTTCGTGATGCCGATCTCTTGCTCCCCACGGTATGGGTCGATGGCATAGATGATTCCGTCTTTGACGGATGCGGTGATGTAGTTGGATGCCGAGTAGTTCATGCCGCCATGTTAATGACGGCACTTCTATCGGTTTGTACTTATTTTCTGGCGCTTTTCTGTGGTTTTTATTGATGCAATCGCCGCGTTTTCAGCGGCGGAAAAAAATGCACTGCTGGACGTATCAATCCAGAACGCAATTTTTTTATCGAGGGTGGCGACGATCTTGAGTTGCTTATCGACGCTGATGAGATAACGGTCTGAAATGATCCCCATCGGGTCACGGTGCAAGCAGGCTTGGGTTCACCTTCTCCCAGCAGCCCTCATCCTTGAACGGGTCATCGCTTTCATCCAGTGCGCAGATGTAGGCGAAGAAGCTGTCATCTTCGATCTGTCCGGCGCACAAGGTTTCGGAAAGAGTGAGTCCGGCGGAGTGTGTTTTTTCGAGAGTGAAAAATTGATGTCAGGCAGCAATCTTTTTCCCGGTTTCCCATCCAATACACGCCAGACCAACCGTGCGCGGAACAGGCTTCTGCCCGCTTCGATAATAAGCGAGCATCCGGCGCGACACTCCGATGGCGCGGGCGGCTTCATCCAGCGTGAAGTGATGAGTCGCCATCCAGTTCCAGATGAATTCATGGGAGAACTCACCGGCCTGTTCTATAGCGCGTGCACGAAGGTTGTCCGATGCCAGTTCAAGATCATCGTCGTCGCCCCACGCGACGGTGCGACCGTCATCAGCGATGGATGCGGATGCGAATACGGAGGGTTCTTCGAGCCGCTTCAGCGATTTATGCGCCCGGATGATTGGCATCAGGTTCAGCGTAAAACTTTCCCCGTCTGCAAACTGCAAGCGCAACGTGGACGGCAGTTCCGTCAGGATGGATGTGATGACAAATTGTTTAGACATGGTTCAGTTCCTCCCACTTTGATTTCAAAGCCTCTTACTTGTCGGACGCCCATTCAATGACTTCAGAAAGAACCGCGTTGCTGACACGTCCGGCAAGAACGGTGAGTGTGGATATTTCGATCATGGCTTGCCGCCCGTCATTTGAAATGATGTGGAAGTGCGGCGGGAGATGATCCCCTGCGTACATGCAGACCTTGAAAGATTGGAAGCGTTTTATCGTAGGCATGGTTTTATTATAGTGCAATGGTTGCACTTCCTCAACAATTTTTATATGTTTTTTCATTAAAAATTTGACACCGTGCGACGGTTTTGCTACTTTTCAGGCAGACTCGGGTTTTCGAGCGAACAAAGCCTGCATCCATCAACGATGCGGGTTTTTTTGTTTCCCGTAAATGGTTGAAATAAAACGCGAATCAGCATCACGACGTGGATACGGTAGGCGCTGGCAAGCATACCGGGAACCGTCGACACCCTTCTTCGCGCGACGGATATCCGGCTGCAAAACGGTGGAATCAGCATGTCGTTCGTTCAGGACGACAATGACCATACCTGCTCTCCGGCCTCGTGACAGCGCCGGACGGCAGCCAATGGCACGGCGACGGCGGTAATTACAGGCTTGGCAAGGGTGTGCGCATTTGTGCCGATGCGCTGGAGAGATCAGTCGTGCATGAGGTCTGCGAAGCCATGAAATCTGACGAAATGGCCACAGGGATCGCGGCGCACTACCGCAGGCTGCGGGCAGCGGCAAAAACGCCAGCAGAAACGGCAGCGATGAAGAAGCGCATCGCAGAAATTGACAGGAAAACAGCGCGGCTGGCCGACCTGATAAGCGAGACGAGCGCGCCGGACGCGCTGCTGCGCCAGATCGAGGCGCTGGAGGAAGAGCGGGAGAAGATTGCGGCATCGATAGAAGGCATCGAAGCCGACAAGGCAGCGGCAAGGGCGCTGCGCGAGATCACGGCAGCCGACGTGAAACAGTTCCTGCACAAGGTCGCTGAAAACATGAACGCAGCATCACCGGAGGAACTCCGGGATGCGCTGCGTGAGACAGTAGAAAAGGTCATCCTGACGCCTGATACGTTCAGCGCGGAGATATATTTCCGGCTTGCTCCCGCTTCAAAAAGCGGGGAACGGGTGGCGTCCCCACGGGGATTCGAACCCCGGTTATCGCCGTGAAAGGGCGGTGTCCTAGGCCTCTAGACGATGGGGACGCGGTTACAGAACCACGTTTTCTTCCTGGTGGAGGTAAGCGGGATCGAACCGCTGACCTCTTGCATGCCATGCAAGCGCTCTCCCAGCTGAGCTATACCCCCGACGAAAGAGGGCGCATTGTAGTGTGCGTTTCCGGGTCTGTAAAGTGCCTGAAACCTCGTATTTTCCCTTTAGAACCGATGTCGTTCCCTCGGACGTGATTTTTCCCTGTTGCAGAAGGTTGCTGAGGTTCAATGCGGATACTACGCCAGCAGGCTTAGTTTCGGCCTCCTGGATATAATAGCCTGATAGAAGTAAGCGCTAACAGGAAGTGTCGCCGCCATGCTGCTCAAGGAAATTCATATGCCCAAGTTCCCCGAATGTTGGGAGTCTTGCGGTAGTTGCGCACAGGGTACGGTGTCTGTGCTTGAAGTCCTTGTTGCACCCGGCGACCATATCGCACGCGATGATACGATCCTTATCCTGGAAACCGGCAAGGTAGCGCTCGATATCCCCTCGCCCTGGGCCGGAACCGTGCAGGAGGTGCGGATTGCCGAAGGTGACACGGTCGACGAGGGGGAATTGTTGATGACGCTGCTTGAGCCTTGACCTGATGCAGCCTCCCTCAAGAAAACTCCTCAATCGTTAGGATGGGTGTCTGGCTTTTGGGGGTCAGTTCACAGGAGGGAGGCTCTGTTCACTTCTTCGGCTTGCGCGGCACATGTTTTGGCGTTTGCTTCTTGCCCGCCTTGGCGCGTGGCGATGCTTTGTGCGCTGTCGCGGTTTTTGCGGGTTTTGCTTTCCGGTGGGCGGTGTTGATGCCGTCGCTGTCATGGCTCGTTCGTAGCGCGCTCGCCAACTGGAATACAGCCATTGCGTAAAAACTGCTGCGGTTGTAGCGCGTGATAACGTAGAAATTGTTGTAACCGAGCCAGTATTCGATGTCCTCTCCCGGCGATTCGAGGTCGACCAGCGTGGCGTTGCCAGCGGCGGGCAAGGAACTAGCGAGTGGGCGGACGCCGACTTCTAGCAGTTGCGTCTCGTTCAAACTGGGTTCGATCCCCGCTTCGATGAGCGGCGCGGGGTTTGCGCCGGGGGTGAACCGAACCCTCACCGCCACGGGCGTGTCCGCCGTCCAACCCTGTTCGTGCAGGTAATTGGCGATGCTGCCGATAGCGTCTACCGCGTCACTATCGAAGTCGATTTTTCCGTCACCGTCGAAATCCACCGCGTAACGGCGGATGCTGCTCGGCAGGAATTGCGGCCAGCCGATTGCGCCTGCAAAGGAGCCGGTATAGCTGGCCGGATCACGTTTTTGATCCTTAGCAAGCAGGAAGAGAGATTCCAATTCGCTGCGGAATAACTCAGCGCGCGGCGG
Source organism: Betaproteobacteria bacterium (assembly GCA_009781085.1). Lineage (GTDB taxonomy): Bacteria > Pseudomonadota > Gammaproteobacteria > Burkholderiales > Rhodocyclaceae > WRNU01. Next base: position 10,785 of record WQYV01000050.1, on the reverse strand, counting down.
GTAATCGAAAGCCAGCGTGGCGAGTGCGGAAAGCGTCTCGAATTTACCTGTATTGCGGCCATAGATTGTTTCTACCCCGAGGATTCCCAGAATGATTTCTGGTGGTACGCCGTATTGTTTTTCGGCTCGGTTCAATTCGTTTTCATATTGTGCCCAGGTTCTGAGCCCGCCTTCCATATGTGTGGGGTCAAGAAACTGGCTACGGTAACGGCGCCATGAACGTACCCCGCGTTTCTCGGGCGGTTTTATCAGGTCGATAACGCGTGGGATAGGATTGGCGCGAGAAAGCGCCACGTAGATCGGGGCGGTATCCAACCCGTTGCGTGCGGCGATGTCCTCGATAAAGGCGGTGACATCCTCGCGTGTCGTGAAGTCCGCATACGCACAGGCCGACCCGAGAATGAGCGTTAAAAAAGCGGCACCCAGGCGGAGCAGAGAGCCAAGTGTTTTGATTGTCTTTGATTTCATTGTAAAACTAACTCTGGTTTGAAACCCCGCCCTTTAGGGCGGTGCGAAGGTTGGGTTCCGGCCTGAAGGCCGGGGCTTCAACCGTATAGCCATCAGGGAGGGGATGCAAACCCCGATGACGTCAGATCGGCAGCCCTGAAGGGTTTTGCTCTAGCTCAGTTATCAGTGTTTTCAGCGATCACTGGAAACTGACGGCTAATGAAGTTTCAGGGTATCGATAGTGCGCGCCAATGCATTGATTTCCGTGCGTAAAGGCGGTGAACGATAGCGTAAACGAGCATACTGGGTACAGATTAATGTGAGTGCACTGGCATCGGCGGGGCGGGCGGCGGCCAGCCTCCGGGCATAATCGATCGGGCCTTCATTAGACATGCGGGCAAGGCCAAACGGGATAAGCCGAGCCGAGAACCGTACCCAGGCGTGGTCGAGTGGGTCGAATCGGTCGTCGTTGCGGCGAAACTGTGCCAAACCATAAAATGCGGCCATCAGGAGGGCGATAGCGATGGAAGCCGCGCCGAACGCCGTCGACGGGGAAACGTCATTCAGGCCGAGGGCTTTCAGCAAGTCGTGTTGCCGCCTGCCATCATAAGCGATGATGTGCCGGTTCCATTGCATTGCAGCGGCTTCCCAACCGTCACGCAATTGCCGGAGCCACGAATATTCCGGACGCAGCATGAAAGGCAACTTTCCCTCCAATGCCCCTTCCAGGCCATAGTCGATACGCATTGGCGCAACGAGCGCAGTGGGGTCGACCCTGACCCAACCGTGCCCTGCGTACCAGACTTCGGCCCAGGCGTGGGCGTCTGACTGGCGCACGCTGATGGACTTGGTGATGGGGTTGATGCGTCCCCCCTGGTAGCCCGTGACCACGCGTGCAGGAACGTCCGCCGCACGCGCCAAGAAAACGAAGGATCCGGCGAAGTGTTCGCAAAAACCTGAACGGGTTTCAAACAGGAAAAGGTCGATGCTGTCTTCTTTCAGTGTTGGGGGCTGCAGCGTGTAGGTGAAGTGTCCCTCCAAAAACCAGCCAAGAATCTGGCTAACCGTTTGCTGGGGTGTTTTCGCTTTCAATTCGGCGGCCAGCGCTCGTGCACGGGGGTTGCCATGCGCGGGTAGCAGCAGGGATAGGTTGAGCATTGATGGGGTTTCGTTCAGCCCGACCGCCGTATCGGGAAAGGAACTGAAAGCGAATTGCATGCGGTTACCGACTGGTTGCCGTGTCAGTACCTGAAAATCGCGGGTAAAATATACCTCTTCTACCGATCCGGCGGGGTAATCGAGAGCCGGCAGCCAGTGCTGTTGATGGGGTTCAAGCATGATCCGGTAATCGAAACGTCGGCCAGAAGGCGTGTAGGCCGGACGGTCTTCCGGCAAGTGTGCCGCCATGCGCCAGGTGCGACCATCGAACCGGTTTAAAACAGGACCGCGCCAGTAGCGGTCTGCCGGAGCCGGGCGGGAACCATCGAATTCCACAATGAATGCAAGGTCATCTGACAGGATCATCTCGCTGATGGTGCCCGGCGACATCGAATCGGATAAACCGCTGATTGCGGCAGTGTCAGCCGGGACGCCCCATAACGGCGGAATCGCACGGGGGAAAAGCACGAACAGCACCAGCATAAACGGCATTCCCTGTGCGAGCAGGATTGCACCCAATTTCAAACGTTCGCGCGAGTTGCTGGACGAGTCGGCCAGCGCAACTTGGCTGCCAAGCGTGGCCAACAGAGCGACGAGAGCCGTCGCTGCGGCAGGTAAGGATTGATTGTTGAAAAACAGTCCAAACTGGAGGAAAAAACACAGGAGCACTACGACGCGGATATCGCGCATGTTCCGAGTTTCCAATAGTTTCAGGCAGAGCAGCGTCGCCAGGAAAATCAACCCTGGTGTTTTGCCGAAAAACTGCCCGAGGTCGAGGCGGATGCAGGCTGCTACACCTAGCACGAGCGGCGGCAGCACCCATCGCGGCGGTGCGGCTTTTCCGTGCCATAGGAGCCAGCCGCGCCAGATGAGAAGGGTCGCGCAGAACATAGTGACCCAGGCAGGAAATTTCGGTAGGTGGGCAGTGAGGGTTAACGCTGCTGCGGCCAGCAGCCAGACAGCCTGGTCACGGCGCAGGGAAACTTCGACGGGTTTGCCGCGCTTTGGAGAGTCGCTGCCACCGCTACGGCCACGGAACAAAACGCTGAACAAGCGCACGTTCAATTCCTGTACTTTCATCTCTTTTCCTGTCCCGTCTCATGCCGAGCCAGAGCCCCCAGGCAACGGCGCAAATGCGCCTCGCCCCGCGTAGCAGGGAATTCGCACGCGGGCAGCCATAGCGCATAACGTTCCTCGGCCTGTCTGGCAAGCAACAGCCAAGTAGCTATCCGCGATAACCGCGCTTCCTCCGGTAACCAGGCAGGCAAGTCGTACCAATTGAATAAGAGCTCGCCGCTCGCCGAGGCCGAAAACTCCTTTGTCATCATCTTTCCGTCCCGCGCATAGACTTTCCAGGCCACCCTGCGGGGCGAATCTGTATCTCGGAAAGCACGCAGGCCAGCAAAATCCTCGTTACCCGGACACAAACTTCCCAAGTCTGCAGGGCGGTCACTCGGAAAACGGTCGGGCGGGGGGGAGCCGATTTCCGGCGTTGGGAAAACCAAGGCTTCCATATTCGGTATCAGCACGCTCCAGGCGCGGATAAGGCCGAGCGGCCAACGTGTTTCGATCACCGTGCGGCCAATCGGCAGCACGCCGCGCCGCTGCGCGGGTAAGGCCAGGAGAATTTCGCTGCATGTGTTGGGGGGCAAATCGAAACTGGTTTCCCCCTGATTATCATTGCCGATCAGGCGCAGGGCCGGGCGGCGGCGCGAGTCGGGGTTCTCGATGAGCAAATGGAACACCACGTTGCCACCGGGAAATGCGGGCTCCGCCTTGCCATACCGGATCGAGAGTTGAAACAGGTTGCAGAAGGCGCAAAGGGCGCTGGCAGTTCCCACACCGCCGAGAAGGAACGTGAACGCGTAACCCAGGCTGATACTGTAGTTGATCGAAACGATTAGCATGATTGCCAGCATGCCTGCGAAGGCCAGCCCCGATTTTGTGGGCAGGATATAAATGCGTCCCTGCCGTAACTTGACCGGTGCTGCTTCCGGCCTGCTTGGCCCCAGCCGAAACACGGCGCGTAGGCGGGGGAGCAGGGTGGACATGCGCAAGTCAGATTACCGCGACGCTTTTCAGCAGGTGCACGAGGTCGTCAGGCCCCGGCATGCGCCCGTCGCTGGCCAGGCGCAGGCGATGCCCAGCAATATAGGGAAAAACGCGCTGCACGTCTTCTGGGAGCACATGGTCGCGCCCTTCGATCAAAGCCCACGCCCGTGCTGCAGCAAGCAAACCCAGACCCGCGCGCGGGCTGAGGCCGGCAGCGAATTCTGGGCTTTGCCGGGTCGCAGCCAGCAGCGCCTGTGCATAATCGACCAAACGTTCGGAAATGATCAACGTCCTGGCTGTGTCCTGTAATTCCATCAACTCAGCAGGGCTCATCACGGGTTCGATGCCCTCCAGCAGCGTGCGCCGATCCTCTCCCTGCAACAATGCACGCTCTGCGGCGCGATCCGGATAACCGAGGCGGATGCGCAAAAGGAAACGGTCGAGTTGGCTTTCCGGCAATGGGAAAGTGCCGATCTGATACGAAGGGTTCTGGGTGGCGATGACAAAGAAGGGGTCGGGCAAGGGCAAAGTCTGGCCGTCAGAAGTTACTTGGCGCTCCTCCATTGCTTCGAGCAATGCGCTTTGAGCTTTTGGGGTGGCACGATTGATTTCATCGGCCAGGATTACCTGCGCAAAGACGGGACCAGGCCGGAACTGGAAAGTCGAGCTTTCGCGCTCGAACACCGACACACCGAGAATATCGGCAGGCAGCAGGTCACTGGTGAACTGAATACGCTGGTATTGTAGTCCCAATAGGCGGGCAAGGGTATGAGAGAGCGTCGTTTTGCCCGTACCTGGGACATCTTCGATCAGTAAATGCCCGCGGGCAATCAGGCATGAAAGAGCTAACCGCCACTCGTATTCCTTACCGAGAATGATTTCGCTGGCGGTTGCTACGAGACGTTCAATGCGGGAAATCGCCATGTTTGGAAGCGAGCGCAAAAGGGAACATCAGCATGATAGCCGATGGTTTTTTTGTGTGACGTGGATAAGGGACGGTTCCAAGGCAATTTTCGTAAGCTGGTAAGTTCCAATTTTCCAAAACGAAAAATTCATTAGTATCAGAGAATTTTGTTTGAAAAATAGGGGTTAAAATAAAACATTTTCAATTTAAAAGAGCATCTGTCGATAACGCCGATAGCGTTTCCCGGGAATCCATCCATCATGAAAAAATCAACTCTTTTTGCTATCCTTTCCACATCTTCCGCCATGTTTGCATGTGGTACGCCTTCTTTCCCATCGACGCCATCGAGCGACCGGGGGCAAATCGACCATATCGTCAGGCAGGCCGTCGAAGAAAACAATGTGATTGGTGAAAGCGTACTGCGCGATGGAGAGAAAGTTTTTCTGGCTATGCGCTTGCGGGATTCCAAGGACAAGGTGGCCGGGGAACTGTATCTCCAAGCAGATTGTGCCAGCAAGGGTGCTGACTGGATTTATGCCGACATCGTTGACAGTAAAGCATCTTCCATCAAGAAGGAAAGGCGTTACGCTGATGGAACCTCGCTCTATTCTCCGCCGCTTGCCTTGGGTGAATCTACCGCCAGGGTGGTTCATCAACTGGATGTAGTCAAAAAAGCCTGTGAACGCACTCCCTCCTGGCGCGAAATTGCCTACGACAAGAAAAACGAAACGCAACTCCTGCTGGAAGTTTCGAGCCTACAGGCACAGGCGGACGGTAGCGTGCGTTTTTGGGCAGCGGTTGATTACCCCTATCTCGCGTATATCCGGCTCTATAAGGCTCCATATGCCCGTCGGGCCGGGCTCTACCAGGTGGATTGCCAGAAACAGTTGTATTCCCTTCTCCATGTCTATTACCTGGATCAACAACAAAAAGTCACGGATGGTGGGATGCAGGTCCGCCAGCCCGTCCTGAGCATCCCGCAGGCCACCGGCGATTCCGCCACCATGCTATCGGCGGTTTGCGGCGAGGAAAACCTAGCTCAGACTCTTCTGCCTTCCGAATCGCGCAACAAGCGCTTGCCGAATTTTTCCGCCTTGCCTGACCCGGATACCAACATCGCCGCCCAACTTGCGCATTTCGACCGTCCCCCGTCAAAGCAACCCATCAGTGCCCTGCGCGTGGAAGGCACCCGCTCGTCTTTGAGCGGCAGTTCGGTGGCCAGTTTGAGCAAACCTGGGTTCTTCCAGCAGGAAGTCCAGATCGAGCCGACGCAGATACCGGGCGTTTTCTACGTCACGTGGCAGGAAGGCAATGACAGGACAGAGCAGATGAGTTTTCTTGGCATGATCCCTATCAGCCAGATGCTCTACAACGCCGAGGAGCAGAGCGTTTTCCAGGTCGACAAGATTGATTTACGCGGGGATTGGGACAATATGCCTGTCAACGCTCAATTGGGGTATTGGCAGCACATGCGGATCACGGATATGGTGACCAACCAATCCAACCGGGAGACGGAAGTCATTTGTAAAGTTGCCCGCGTAATCTCGGCCGGAGAATTGCACCGGCAATTCCAAGGCAAGGCGAAAGAATTGAAATGCCACGTCGTTGGGGGCAAGATCGACGAAATCTCCACCTATTATTACCTGGAAGACTATGGTTTTGGCTTCCTCTTGGGGAGCAGGTCGGCCAAATACATTCTGAACTCGCGCGTCACGGAAGTCCGTTGACTTGGCGGTTCACCCTCTCCTGGCGCTACGCGCCACCTTCTACCACAAGCGGGAGAGGGATTTTCTTCCCTTCCCATGCTTGCAGGGTGCCCTGGAGGGATAAGAGAGCAAGTCTACTGTCGAATGATTTCTCGCCAGGATATCCGTCCGTGGGATTTGGCTGTGCTGCCAAGTTCCTTTTTCAGGCTGCTAAACCCTCCACCTGTGCCGCCAATGACATTCTGGTCGCCAACGATGGTGATGTTCCCCGGCATGCCGTTTTCCAGGTCGATGGAGCCTGGGAAGGAGCCGGAGCCGGGAAGCAGGTCCTGGTCATCGACGATGCCGTCGCCGTTGACGTCGATGAAGGCGAATTCGACCGCTGCGCCGCTGAAGGCGGAAACGAAGTTGATGTAGCCCCGTCCACCCGCTGTGCAGGGGTCGCTGCCGGGAATGATGGTGGGGATTTCAACTACTGTGCCGCGTCGGGCCTTGACGAGCAGGGGGGCGCTGATGACCCGTTCGCCAGCATCGGCCTTGATGTCGAAATCGATGAACCATCCGCGCTTGCTTTGCATGTCGTCGGCGTTTTCCTGTTTCTGGATGATCCGCGTGTTGGAGCCGAAGGTTTCGAGTGTACGCTTGACCAGTTGGCTGCGGGTAATGGTGTCGTTGCCGCTGTCGTCGATAAGGCCGTACCAGCTTTGAACGTCCTGGTTGGACTTGTCGGCAATGGCAATGTAACGGCCTGTTCCGAAGAAAACCCAGGGGACGCCGTTGTTGTCGAAGGTGACGGCAGGGGTGGCGGTGATAGGTTGTGTTTCGCCTTTGTCGTTGCGGGCGGTGAACATGGGTTGGGTTGTGGAAGAGCCGAAGCGGATGCCCCAGTTTCCAGGCAAATCTGAGCGCAGGTCGAACCGCCAGAGGTTGCCAAGGAGGTCACCGGCATAGACGAGGTCGATTTTGCCGTCGCCGTTGACGTCCAGCGCAACGGGGGTGGAGAGGCCATTACCGCCCGCAATGGGAACCTCGACCCGCTTAGCGACTTCGCCTGTCTGGATGTCGATGATGTAGAGCGCGGCCTTGCCGCTGCAACTGTTATAGCCGTTGCCCACGAGGGCATAAGTCTTGCCGTCGTTGAGGGTACCGATGATAGGTGTGCCGAGGATGAGTCCGAGGCTGTCGTGATTTGCGTTTGCGCCGCATTGCTCGGTCGGCGTACCGTTGAATTCCCAGGTGACGTTGCCAACAGAGAAGTAGGCAGGGTTTGTAACGTCCAGCCCGAAGAGCCCCTTGCCGCCACGCCCAAGCGCACCAATCAGCATGTGCTTGCTGGAGCCGTTTTCCTTAATGGTTCCGGCGGCGATTTCACCGTCGACGTACCAGTCATGGCCGTAGTTAGGGCTGGCGAGTTCCGGCAGTTTCGGGATGAGCGCAGAAGGGACGTAGGTGAACAGTTCCTTGCCCGTTGCAGCATCGAATGCGTGCAGCATCCCGTCGTTTGCACCGAGATAAACGGTGTTGGTGGGTTTGAAATAGCGAGGGGTGTTGTTTGGGCTGTCGCCAAGCGGGCTGGATGCACTGCCTGCCCTGGTGCGGTTGCGGAAGTTCCCACCCTTCGCGGCTTCATTTTCGGCACTGCCGCGCACGTAGTCGAGCACGCTTGGCCCGTCGAACTTTCCGTCCCAGGCGAGCGCAGTTTGTTGGTTCGGATTAAGTTGTCCCCATTTGAATTCCACGCCGTGACTCGAGATGTCCCGGAGGTTGGTGTTGTCACGGGTGAAGATGCGGCGCACACTGGCTGCCGGGAGTTTTTCGGCGGCTTGCCAGCGCACCTCGCCAAGCCCGCTGGGATTGTCCTTATTGATCCTGGTGATGGCCGTGGCAACGAGATCCCCGCTCCAGTCGGGTGGATTGGCGGAAGCACGAAACGTCGTGCTGAAAACAAGGGTGTCGGGGGAACTGAGGACGTCGCTGTTCGTGCTGATCAGACCCGAAGATTGGTTCCCGCTTTCGCTGGTGAAGTTGGAATTAATGGCGGTGACGAGCGCCTTCTCCAGAGCAAGGGGATTTTCTATAGAAAAGTAGCTGTCAGTGTCACCGGGTTTGTCGCGGAAACCACCCCATTTGGCGGCGTACCAAAGCGGGTCTTTCAACAGGGTGGCCGCATTGCCGCTGGGCGTAAAGACGCGCGTGCTGTATTGCCCGAGGAAGTCGCATGTACCGAAGACGCCGGTGTAGCAGGCGGCTAACTTGATGCAAATGAGGTTATTAGGATCATAACTGGGGGGAATATTGGCAGGAATCGCGCACCATCCGGGAGGTTTCCCCTCTGGTGTGTTGAGGTAGTAGTTATGGGTGCTGTCATAGGTGGTTAGCGGCCTGTTTTGCAGGACGATGTAAGGTCCATCCTGTTCGCCTGCACCGGAGATAACGTAGCCGACACTCATCGTTATCTCTTTGCTGTTTGCGAAGTATTTCGGCGTGAGTGTGACTTCAACATCCTCGTTTACGAGTTTCCGGACCCGGTATTCGATGCGGTAATCCATGTCGAAGTCCGAGCCATGTTCCGCATCATCAAAAGTAACCAGCAATGTTGCGTTGTAACGGCCCCCGTTGTCTGGGTCGTGTGGGTTGATGTTGACGGAGTTGATCCTGACGATCTGATTGGAAGGTTGGAAGTATTTTTTATCGGTGCTGATGTTGCCTCCCAAAATGGTTTTGCCGAAAGGTATGAGGGTGATGATCCCTTTGGACGTGGGGACTTCTATCTTGGGCAGAGGGGAACTGAGCGCGAGGACATAGGTGTTGACTTTCTGTTTCTCCTTCCCGCCAAACATGGGTATGCCTACGGTCTTGCCGTAGTACGCGACGGCGGCGGAAGTGTAGCTGCCTTCTTTGGCAGGATCCTCCGGTGCGAGGCCGCGTATGCTGGCAAGGGAACTGACGGTTTTGGCCGTCGGAATCCAGTTGGTATTGTTGCCGGATTGGCCGATGAAAAAGCTCTTGCCGCTGATGCCTTCCTTTACGCTGATTTCATCGAGGAGTTGCTCAACGTTGAGCGGTTTATCGTTGTTGATCGGATCCAGTGTGTTGCTGGCCCCCATGCTGGTGCAGGAGTCAGTGTCCATGATTGGAGCTATCGTCGTCCTTGTGCAAGTCTGGAAACGTGTACCTGGCAGTTGATCCGAATCGAATGACGGGTTGATGTCCGAGATGACGAGGAGGTTGGGCTTGGTGCACTGGGGTACATCGGGCCGTTTGTCCCAAGCGGGGCGGCTCAGGACAATATAGGCGTCCCTGGGGCTGGGGCTCTTACTGAACGCGGCGGTGGGCTGGCCTTTACCGCTGAGGTAGCGCAGAGCCTCATACATCATTTCCCCGATAGGGTTGCCCCAGTCGATGAATTCGCCTTCGTTCATCAGGCGGTTGCTGACCGTGTTTCCAACCATGGGGGGAGGATAAACATAATTCGTGTAAACCGGATTCTTTTTGTCAGCCGATAAACCGCTGATTGCGATGGCGTTGAAAGTTTTGACGATGGTGGCATTGGCGGTGAATTGGCCGGTTTTCGGGTTGACTTCGTCAGCGAAGGAGCCTATGTGCTTGCGCAACACCCCGCCTGAAATGTTTGTGTCATAACTGCCGGTTAGCAGGCCAAAGAGGATGCTTCCGTCTTCCCCGAATTTATGCAGTATGCCGACGGGTTTGTATACGGTGACGCCTTTGTCATCCGTGTAGGGCCTACAATTTTCGCCCCGGTAATTCTGTGTGCCATCCGGCAGGGTGAATGCCTTGGAACAGGCTCTGACATGCATGACGTATTTTTTGGAATTGGAACCCGTGACGTTAAAGTACGAGTCATTGAAGTTGTTATCGGTGCCTATACCGAAACCGGCGACAGTGATATCTGCGTTGGCCCAGTCCCATACGCGATTGAATCCAAGATCGCTATTGGGTACGGCATTGAGTGCCACGGCCAGCACAGGGGCCCCAAGGGTGCAGGAATCGCAAATTCCGGGCCAGCCGTCATAGTTGCCGAAAAAGTGGTGATTACCCGGACTGGGGGGGGAGAACGGGGTGTAGTCAGCAATGTCGTAGCCGTCTACCGCTACGCTGGTGTATTCCTTGCCCCATGCGTGCCCATCCTTGGGAATGAGGGATCGGCGCAGGACGGTATCGGTAGCGGTGTCTACGCCACGCGTACCGCCATAGAGCAACCTGCGCAGGGCATCCATGCGGCTGGTGGTGACGTAGTTGAGGAAGTTCCCCGACCACTGCTTCTTGTCACATTTGTGGAGTTGCATGTCGGTGACGGCACTGGAGGGTTCGAAATAGTCGCTACTGACATAAGTAACGAGAGTTCCATTGATATTGACCCCGATGCCCTGATAGCACAGTTTGCTGTCGAACAGCCCGTAATAGACCTTGCGCGGGTTGAAGTGGCCATCGACCGTGCTGCCGTCCTCCCTGGTCACGATATCGCTGTAGGCCTCGAAGGCCAGCTTGTGATCCCTG
>WQYV01000049.1 GCA_009781085.1 Betaproteobacteria bacterium | reverse complement strand
GCTTCACCTCAAAGAGTGCGAGTTTCGATTTAACCATCGCCATGGCAACCTTTACTTGGTACTGTTAAAGTTGTTGCGTGAGCAACCTTTGTAGCTTGGTTTGCTTCCTAAGACCCAATTTTATATACACATCCATCAAAACAAACCTAAAACCTCCTTCTCACCATACAAATAATAATGACATTTATCACATCTATAACCGTGACTTTTTCATTGTTTTACATGCTGCAATGCAGAAAAATAGAGATAAAAATTTTCCGATATACCTCTCAAGAACACCCCTAACCTTCTTATGTCTCGTTTACCCCGTCATGAATGATGGGGATTGCGTTCGACATGCGTTCAGACATGCCATAATGTATTCGTGTCGCGAAACTTAAAGCAGGACACAAAACAAAATGATTGGTCGCCCACCCGCAAGCATCGCCATGATTCCCGGCTTGCTCTTTGCGATGGTCAATGCCGTTGCGCAGCAAACATCCGCCCCGGTCGAAGCGGCAGCCCGTGCGCTTATCGAAGAAAAAACACAAGGGTTTCCGGGCGAAGTCACTATCGAAATCAGCCCGCTCGACCCCGGCAATCTTTTGCCGCCCTGCCCTGCACCAATTGCCTTCCTGCCCAAACCGGCCCGTGCCTGGGGCACGTTCAGCGTGGGCGTGCGTTGCGAATCCCCGGTTACCTGGACTGTCTACCTTCAGGCACGCGTTAAGGTCGTGGGCGACTACCTCGTTGTCGCCCGTCCTCTGCCTATCGGGAAAATCCTTGGCCCTGCCGACCTCGAATACCGACATGGCGATATTGCCGCCTTGCCCAGTGACGTGCTCACTGATGCCAGCCAAGCCGCAGGACGCCCCACCCGGTTGGTGCTTGCTCAGGGCACGCCCCTTCAAGCCCGTATGCTGCGCATCCCGGAAGCCGTGCGGCAAGGCAATAAAGTCACCGTTTTCAGCCGGGGCAGAGCCTTCCAGGTCTCAAATACTGGGCGCGCCCTCAATTCCGCCGCACCCGGCGAAACAGTCCGGGTACGCCTGCCGAACAATCAAATCATCATCGGCACGGCGCTATATGACGGTACCATAGAGATCAACCCGTGATATCCCCTCAACACTGCACGGTAAATTGTATTGAAACTTGCCAACGGTATTTTTAAAAAATCTGCTAAAGTTCCGTAATATCATGCCGTAGCAAGTAACAAGAAGCTTTCAAAGCGCAAATCATCCTTTCCCGGAGCCTTCTTATCATGAAAGTCGAAAGCCTTGGCAAACCAATCGGCCCGACTCCTACCGGCGAAGCGCGGTTACGCCCGAGTTCTGCGCCTATAGCAAACAACGGCGAACAGGTACAACTGTCGTCGCTTGCTTCGACCCTGCAAAAGGCCGAGGCAGCTTTAGCGGAAACGTCAACGGTGAATACTGGCCACATCGAAGAAATCAAACAGGCCATCCGTGAGGGTCACTTCAAAGTAGATGCCCACCGTATTGCCGACGGGCTTATCGCCGAAGTCCGGCAAATGTTCGGGTCAAAAGTCGGGCGCGGTTGATAAATAGCGAACCGTGCTCGACGGCGGGGGTTGCGAGCCAATAACGCAATCCCCGCCAATACAATGTTTACCCGATAACGGAAATTATGGCACGGAAAATGCGTGGGTGAACCTGTCCCAACCCCCGCTTCCGATACGACCATGCACACCCCCAGCCCCCAAGAACTCCAGCGCATCGCCCTTCTGCTCGAAGCCGAATCCAGCCAGCTCAAAAAATTCCTCGACCTCCTCGAACGTGAAGAAACCGTACTTATCTCCGGAGACATGGACGGCATGCTCTTGGTCACGAAAGAGAAAAACGACCGTTACCGTCAATTGCAACACCTGCATGACGACCGATCCATGCTGGTAGCCCGTTTCGGCCACGGTAATGGCGACGCTGCGATACGCCGCCTCTGCGCCAAGCTGCCTAAGGCGCTCGCGCGATGGGACGAAATTCTCTCGCTCGCTGGGCGTGCGAAAGAGCACAACCACGTCAACGGTCAACTCATTGCCAAGCACATGCAGCACAACCAGGCCGCCCTCTCCGTCCTACTCACCGCCGCTGACCATCCGCAGCTTTACGATGCCGGTGGGTATTCCAGGCCGAGTGGGGGAGGGCGCATGCTGGGGAGTGCGTAAATAGGGGCTGGAGCGTATACATGCGCCGAGCGTAACCCTGCAGCCACCCCGTCGCTTCGCGCACGCCTTCCAAAGAAGGGAATGGGGGTGGTTATGGATATGGGGCCGAGGGTTTGTCAGAAAAACCTCTTTTCACCCCTTGCGCCGTTTCCCAGTCCAGACCGAAACGCAGTAGGTATTTGCGCAGCCGGTCGGCGTCGTTCGGCTGCTTTTTCCGTTGCCGCGAATGGGTGAACAAAATCCGCCCCGCATCGGAAAGATTCCTGCTCCGCTGGCAGGTTTGCAGCACGGTTTCAAGCTGGCTGCGATCGAAAAGATCGAGTTCGCCGGAAGCCTCCTCGCCCAGCGCGGCTTCCACGATCCCGGACACTTTGCGGGCGCCGTTCCAGGCCGCGTGTAAGCGCTCGATCTCCTCGGCCACATCCGCCTCGGTAATGCGCCCGCCCGTCGCCAATGTCGCCATGCGGGTAACGCTGGCGGTCAGTTCGCGGAAATTGCCCGGCCAGAGCGTTTCCGGCGAACAGGCAAAAGCGAGATAGCGGCGGCGTGCCTCGACGTTGAAACGCGCCTGCACGCCGTAATCGCGGGCGTGGCGGGCGAGCTCATAATCGAGGTTGGGTGGAATGTCTTCCGGACGTTCCGCCAGCGCCGGCAGCCGGAAGGTCCAGAGATTGATGCGGGCGTACAGATCCGCGCGAAAGCGGCCCTCGCGGATGCCTTCGCGCAGGTCACAGTTGGTTCCGGCGATGAGCTGAAAATCGCTCCCGACTTCGCCATCACCGCCAAAGGGCGAAAAACGCTTGTCCTCGATGGCCTTGAGCAACATCGCCTGCTCATCCGTTCCGAGTTCGCCAATTTCATCCAGAAAGAGCACGCCGCCATCGGCCAGGCGCAGCAGACCCGCCCGTTCATTCAGCGCACCGGTAAAGGCACCCTTGACGTGGCCGAAAAGGGCGGACATGGCGGAATCGCCGCGCAAGGTCGCGCAATTGACTTCGACGAAACTCCCTTTCAGTTTTTGTCGCGCCTGCTTCAACTCGAAAATGCGCCGCGCGAGAAAAGATTTTCCTGCGCCGGTTGGTCCGGTCAGCAACATGGGGGCACGCGAACGCCCGGACACGCGCTCGATCTGCTCGATCATGATGTTGAACGCCGCGTTTCTGGTGGTGATGCCGGCTTTCAAATGGCTGATCGCATCAACCTGCTCACGGCGGAAACGTTGGGCGATCTGGTCGTAACGGGAAAGATCGAGGTCGATCACATCGACAAAACCAGCAACATCGGCGCTCTCTTCTTCTCCTTCTTCGCTGCTGCGACGCGGCATGGTCTGGATGAGGCGTCCCGGAAAATAATGTGCCTCGGTCAACAGGAACCAGCAGATTTGCACCACATGAGTACCGGTGGTGATGTGCACGAAATAATCTTCATGGTCGATATCGAAATCGTAATCCAGTGAGAAATCGCGCAGTCGGGTATAGACCTCCTCGAAATCCCAGGGGTCGGCAAGCGCCAATTCATGGCACCGCACCTCGGTGGCGGGCGACGCCTCAGCGATGTCTTTGATGATACGTCCGGCCAGTTGCTTGTCGCACGGATCATGCAGCAACTCCAGCCGATCCACGAGCAAATCCGGTTGGCTGCACAAACCGACGGTAGGGCGCCATTTGCCCAACCGTTTTTGTACGTTGAACCCTCCCCGGGCATCCAGCTTGACGCCCAGAAAACCGAAGACCACGATTTTTTTCATACCACGCCCTTTTGTTGGCCGAGTTCAACGATTATATCAACGGATACGAGTTTATATAAAAAGATAGTTTCTCTCAGGCACAGGAAATACGAGGTAGCCCGGTTTTTGTAATTTACATCTTATTTTTCAATGAATTATGAAATTCTCCACCACATGGCACGCTCCCTGCTATAAGCACAGTGAACTTATCTGCCTTGGGCAGGGATGACAGGTCAGGGGTTCCGCCGCCCCGCCGGTGCGCGAGAGCCGTTTTCAGCGTCGCCTTCGCGCATGCCGCCCGTTCAAGGCAATCTGTTCGCCAAGTGCAAGCAGGCGCTTCATCGGGTTCGATTCCCGATTGCACACCTTTTGGATGGCTCAGTGGTTAGAGCATCGGACCAATAATCCGACTGTCGCGGGTTCGAGTCCCGCTCCAAAAAGCCTTAAAAAGGCTTCGACGTTGTAAAAACCGTCGGCTGCGGCAGTTTGCAAAAACTTCCGCTGCCGGCTCGGCCAGACCTTCAGCCTGTGCGACGGGCATGGTTTTTGGCGCGGAGCAGGGAAAGGGTTGTTTCTGGGCAAGCAGTGTCGTCCAGAGGAATCCGGAACCTGCCTCCGCCCCATCAACCACCCCCGCCGTATCGAAAGAAACGTCCGCCGGGTCGGCAAGGCCGACACTTTTTTAAAGGTGAAGAAAATGCTACAAAAATTCATTGTTCGTGTTAACGAAAAAGGCATCCTGACGCGGGATGGCGATTTCCGTGTCATTCTCGAACCGGGACGCTACCGCTTTCTACCTTTTGGCGGTAAGGCGGCAGTCAGCACTTTCGCGCAGGATTCGGTGATGCCCGCCGAGTCGGTCGTCGATTACCTGTTGCAATCCGATCCGGCGGAAGCGGAAAAGCACTTCGTCGTCATAACGCTCAGCAGCAATGAGGTCGGCCTGCGTTTTGAAAACGAGGTGCCGGTCGAGGTATTGCCGCCCGGCTCGCGGCGTTTCATCTGGAAAGGGATGAAAACGCATCGTCTGGAACGTTTCGACCTTGAATCGGGCGCGGAATTGCCCGGTGCGCTGGCCGCCCAAATCAATCCGGCCACGCCGAAAGGTCGTGCGGTCATGGGGTCGGATGGTATCTTGTTCGTTCAGGTGCCGGCCTACCATGTGGGCGTGTTAAGCATCAACGGAAAGATCGCAGCCTTGCTTGAACCGGGTCTGAAGGCTTTCTGGCGTTTCAACCGTGACGTTCGGGTGGAGTTGGTCGATACGCGCTTGCAAGTCATGGAAGTGAGCGGCCAGGAAATCATGAGCAAGGATCGTGTGGGACTGCGGCTCAACCTCGTGGCAAGCTGGCGCTACACCGACGTACAAAAGGCGTTTGCCGAAATCGGCAAACCCGCCGATTACCTGTACCGGGAATTGCAGTTCGGCCTGCGCGCCGCCGTCGGCACGCGCAGCATCGACGCCATCCTGGAAAACAAACAGGACATCGACGAGATGGTTGCCGCGCACGTCAGGGCGAAGATGAGCGCTTTCGGCATCGAGGTCGGCAGTCTCGGGGTACGCGACATCGTGCTGCCGGGCGACATGAAGGACATCCTCGCCCGCGTGGTGGAAGCGGCGAAATCGGCGGAAGCCAACGTCATCCGCCGCCGCGAAGAAACCGCCGCGACCCGTTCGCTCCTGAACACCGCCAAGGTCATGGAAGACAACCCGGTCGCCTTGCGCTTGAAGGAGCTGGAAACCCTGGAACGGGTCGCCGAGCGTATCGACCGCATCTCGGTCTTCGGCGGTCTGGATCAAGTGCTGAACGGCCTCGTGACGTTGAAAGCGGGATAATGGAAGGAACGTAGCGAAAGCTGATGAAGCTAAACGCCTTCCTGAATGACATTTCGGAGTCACGGCATGATTGAAATCAAAGGCAAACACAACACCGCCCTGTGTTATTGCGGGGAACTGGAGCCCATCGCCTTCGAGCAGATCAAGGCGGTTTGCGATCGCGAGGAGTTTGCGGGTAGCAAAATCCGGATCATGCCGGATGTTCACGCCGGCAAAGGCTGCACCATCGGCACCACGATGACCATTACCGACAAAATCGTGCCGGGCATGGTCGGCGTCGATATCGGCTGCGGCATGGAAACCGTGCGCCTTGCCGAGCGTGATCTGGACTTTGCAAAACTCGACCACTTGATTCGGGCGAGCATTCCGTCCGGGCGCGGCATCCGCAAAAACCATCATCCGCTGAACGCGGAAGTCGATCTGGACAAACTGCATTGCGCTGAGCGCGTCGATATGGGTCGCGCACGGTTGAGCATCGGGACGCTGGGCAGCGGCAATCATTTCATCGAAGTGGGGCGCGCCGACGACGGAGCGCTGTATCTGGTTGTGCATTCCGGAAGCCGTCACCTCGGGCAGGAAGTCGCCACCTGGTATCAGCGGCAGGCTTACGAGCGCTTGAGCGACCCGCTCAAAGAAGCAATGCAGGAGGCCATCGTCACGTTGAAAGCCGAGGGGCGGGAGCAGGAAATCGAGGCAACGCTTCAACATTTGAAGCCCGCTACCGACATTCCCAAAGACTTGGCCTACGTCTCGGAAGAATTGTTCGACGATTACCTGCACGATATGCGAATCGTTCAGCGCTTCGCCGCCATGAATCGGCAGGCTATGACGGAAGTCATTCTGAACGGAATGGCGGTGACTGAAACGGATCGGTTCACTACCATCCACAACTACATCGACACCGAGGCGATGATCTTGCGCAAAGGCTCCGTTTCTGCCAAAGCGGGAGAACACCTGCTCATCCCAATCAACATGCGCGACGGCAGCCTGATCTGCGTTGGCAAGGGTAACGCGGATTGGAATGACTCCGCGCCGCACGGGGCGGGCCGCCTGATGAGCCGCACCAGGGCACTCAACACCCTGTCCATGGACGAATACCGCTCCGAGATGAAAGGTATCTTTTCCACCTCGGTACATCGCAACACCCTGGATGAATCGCCGATGGCCTACAAGAACATGGACGAGATTCTTTCGCACATCCAGCCGACGGCTGAAGTCGTCGAAAGAATCCGGGCGGTTTACAACTTCAAGGCGGGTGAATGAAGCGGTTTCGGATAAAAAAATAACACATCAACATTTTTAGCAATGTTTGCTACCGAGATATGCTATATAAAATTCTGGGGATTTCAGCATGTCCCATCTCGTCCTCTCGCCCCGCAACGGCTTGGCCTTCAAACTGCTTTTCGGTGATATCCGAAACACCGGCTCGCCGACTGATTTCCCCAAGGCCACAGTCGGCCTACCCCTCAAGGTCTATCTAGATATCGTGCTCGTCCACCCGTACTCGCATGGCGAGGGCATCGACTACAAACAGGGCATCCTCAATACCAAGCCCAAAGTTGCCACCGGCAAAATGGTCGACATCGAAATCCAGGCCGCCAAACAACCACAAATACGTGAGCGCATCATCTTCTACCTCTCCCGCCTGATGACTACACCTGGCGCACTGTCATGGTGTCAAAATTGGGGCACCTGGGACGATGAACCCGGGCTCGGGCGCATCTAGCTCAGGCTCGGCGGTGGGTTCAGGCTCATTTGCGGGGACACGCGATTCGAGCATGATCTCTACGCGGCGGTTGCGCGCCCTGCCTGCTTCAGTATCATTGTCGGCAACAGGGCGCTGGTCGGCATAGCCTGCGGCAGTAAGGCGGGTCGGGGAAACGCCGCTTTCGATGAAAAGCCGCACAACCGACGAGGCGCGAGCCGATGAGAGTTCCCAATTGGAAGGGAACCGCAAGGTGTTGATCGGGTTGCTGTCGGTATGGCCTTCAACCATGATTGGGAACTCCGAATCCGCAATCACGGCAGCCACGGCGCGTAACGCAACGTTCGCATCGCTGCTGAGGACGGCTTCGCCAGGAGAAAACAGCGCGCTGGCATTAATTTCGACGGACACGCCAAATGCGCCTTCCGTCACCCTAACCTGGTCGTTCCCGGTAATGGGTTCGAGGACGCGGCGGATATGGCTGGCCATGTCGCGCATCTTCTGGACGCTCCGCTCACGCGCTTCGTTTTGTCTACTGTTGTTCGCTTTGAGCCGTTTGACGGGTACAGGCGGGCCGGTGGGGATAACTGCCTGGGGTACGACAATTGTCGGCCCTCCAGCGTTGATGCTGGCGCTACGGAATGCTTGCACTAAGGACTGAGAAAGTACCCGGTATTTGCCCTCATTGATAGAACTCAAAGAGTACATGACGACGAAGAAAGCAAACAGCAGGGTGATGAAGTCGGCGTAAGACACGAGCCAACGTTCGGTATTTTCGTGCTCTTCTTCGTGGGGTCTACGTCGCCGCGCCATGATGCCGACACCCCTTTACTGGGTATATCCCCGCATCCGGCTTTCGATGATGCGCGGGTTGTCGCCGTTGGCGATGCCGAGGAGCCCGTCGATAACCATTTCGCGGCGGTTGGTAAGGATGCCAATATGCGAAAAAAGTTTTTTGTGAATTGGCAGCAGGATGATGTTTGCAAGGCCAACACCATAGATCGTGGCGACAAAGGCCACGGCAATGCCCGAACCCAGTTTCGTGGGGTCGGACAGGTTTTCCATGACATGGATCAATCCAAGCACGGCTCCAAGAATGCCGATGGTGGGGGAATAACCGCCCGCACTTTCCCAGATGCGGGCGCATTGGCGCATTTGTGTCGCCCAGACGTCGGTTTCGGTTTCAAGCGATTCGCGCAATTGGATGGGTTCGATGCCATCAACGAGCATTTGCAGGCCGCGGCGCATGAAGGGGTCTTCAACCTCCTCAACTTGGCGTTCGAGCATGAGCACCCCTTCCCGGCGAGCCATGTAGCCCCACTCGATAATGCGTTCAATAGCATATTCATGTCCGGAAGGCGGGGGCACAAATACCCATTTCACCATCATCACGCCCCCAAGGAAGACGCGCAGGGGGCTTTGCAGCAGTACCGCACCGATAGTCCCACCCACGACGATGAGGAGGGCTGCTGGCTGTACCAGCGAAGAGATATGGCCACCTTCGAGCATTTGCCCGACAAGGATGGCTCCCAAGCCAAGGAGGAGGCCAATGAAGCTGACGCTATCCATGACGCCGCCCTATCATCGATGCTCGCAAACGCGCTACGGCCTGACTGTGTAGTTGGCAAACCCGGGACTCGGTGACATTGAGTATTTCACCGATCTCGCGCAGATTGAGGTCTTCGTCGTAGTAGAGCGCCATGACCATTTTTTCGCGCTCGGGCAAGTTTTGTATGGCTTCGACGAGTTTGACTCTCGCGTCGGCGTCTTCGAGCAGTGCAAGCGGATCGGCGTCGGCTTGGCCGAAGTGGCGTTCGAGGAAATCTTCGCCGTCTTCAGAAGAGAAATCGTCGAAATAGATGAGTTGATGGCCGCGCGCATCCTGCAACATGCGCTGGTATTCAGGAAGCTCCAGGCCGAGATACCCAGCGATTTCGGATTCGCTGGGTGGGCGGCCATTTTTCTGTTCGAGTGCGTTAATAGCGGTTTCGATACGCCGCATGTCGCGCCGTGTACTGCGCGGTGCCCAGTCGGCTTCGCGCAGCCCGTCGAGCATTGCACCACGGATACGCTGCACGGCATAGGTTTCAAACTGCGCACCCATGCCTTCCTCGAAACGGTTGATGGCATCCAGCAGACCCATCATACCATTCTGTATGAGGTCTTCGACTTCCACGCTAGCAGGTAGGCGGGACATCATCTGGTATGCCAAACGCTTTACAAGCGGCGCGTAGGACACCATCATGCGATCTATATCGAGTCTGTTTTCTTCTTCTTGCGTCATGCGTCCGTCTCACCCAGGCGAGGAACCTGCGGTTCATTGCGCGCTTGGGGAAAAACCCACGCCCGCAAGCCGCTGAAGAAACACCATGCTTGCCCCATGCGCCAGAGGCGGCGCAAGCGTGCGGGCTAAACCCGCCGCGAGGTCATCGCGTTCGACTTCGCCCAGCCAAAGCAGCGGTACGCCAACATGATGACGCACCAAGGTTTGAAGCGAAATGAAAAAATTCCGCGCATCCGCCGAATCGTGCGCTTGAGCCACCGCCACGTGCATCGAGCCCGCGCCCGCCGAAGCCAACTGTTTGATGACGCAATATGATTCGCTTGCCCCGCTGGCACTGGCTTCCGCCACAAGCAGCCGCTGTGGGGCGGCCTGTACGAAAGGCGACGGGTCTTTGGCCGAATCGTGGGCAGCATGGATGAGTACGACTTCAGCGTAGTGATGCAGCACCCGCAGGGCTTCGAGCAGGCAAGCACGCCGGGCTTTGTCGAGCAAGGGCAACGCGAGCGCGGCGGCGGCGGCAGGAATCCGCCCGAAGAGACCCACCACGGGTTGCAGAAGGTCTGACAAGGTCAGCCGTCCATCAAGCATTTGCAGGAGATCGGGGCCAGAACCGAGCCCCAGAACTCCAGAGAGCGCCTCATCGCCTACGGCTTCATCAAGCAACAACACTTTCTGATGCTGCCCTGCAATACGGTGCGCGGTCAGAACCGCATGACGGGCGCGATGCCGCCCCGTGGCATAGAAGGCGACTACCGTCGGTGGGGTGTGTCGAAAGAGCCGCCGCAACCCGGCGGCCTGGTCTTCGCGTCCATCGATCATTTCAGGTTCCCTGGGCGCGCAACATCGCGCCGGTTTCGTCGCCGTCAAGCCTCCAGAGGGATTCTTCCGTCTGCGGATGCAGGGCGCGTTGCAGTAGATAAGCGCGATTGGGCAGGTGCAAATCCTCGGGTACTCTCTGACCGTTGGTGACGTAACGCACGTCGAGTTCATGGCGCATCGCCGCATCAATGACCGGTGCAAGCGAAGCCGCTTCGTCGACTTTTGTGAGAATGCAGCCCGCAACAAACGACCCAGCGAAAGCCTTAACCACATCATCGAGCGTATCGCCCTGACACGTGGCGTTGAGCAGCAGCAGCCGTTGCACATCGCCCGCACCCGCCAGCATGTTGGCCTGCTCTACAACCATGCGGTCGCGCTGGTTCATACCCATCGTGTCGATGAGCACCAAATGCTTGTCGCGCAGGTCGCCAAGGGTCTGGCGAAGTTCGGCGGCATCACGTACGGCAAAGACCGGTACACCAAGGATACGTCCGTAAATGCGCAATTGCTCCTGTGCACCGATCCTGTAGCCATCGGTGGTAATCAGCGCTAAGCGCCCCGCACCCTGGCGGGTGACAAAACGGGCCGCCAGTTTGGCGACCGTAGTGGTTTTGCCGACACCGGTAGGGCCGACGAGCGCATAAACGCCACTGTCATCGATGATTTCGCGTGCACCCGCGCAGGTTTTCAGGCGACGGTCAAGAGCCGAACGCAGGATATCTTGCGCCATGCCTGGTGTGGTGTCCTTGCCGACCCCCTCGACGAGTTGGCGCGCCAGGGAAGCGGAAAACCCCGCCGCGAGCAGTTGCCCAAGCATCTCTGCCCTGACCGGCACATTGGTAAGCGTCTCATACCAAGAAAAACCAGCAAGCTCTCGCTCAATGACGCAGCGTATCCCGGAGAGTTCTTCCATCAGACGGGTGTTGACCTCTTGCAGCACGCGCACGCCCTCGCCGTCCCCGCTACGCATGGCTACTTTTTCAGCGACCTTTTCGGCCATTTTCTCGGCAACCCTTTCCGTCATTGCTCCCGTACCCTGGCGTGCAGGAACCGCAGTTTCAATACGGGGCGGTTTAAACGGGCGAATCTCGGGCTTACGGGATGGCGCGGGGGTGAGATTGCGTGGGATCGTACCCGCCGCGGGGCTGGAAAGCGTGACGTGGAAATCATCGCCGTAACCCACGTCATTGCCGAAACCACTGTACCTGCTATGGTTGCCATGGCTACCGGACATCCCGGCGGACTGTGCCGCTACATATGGCATTTCAGGAGGCGCCTTGGGCGGGCGGGCAGGTTGAAATGCGTGTAGCGTGTCAATGGCTCCCGGCGGCAAAGCCATGATTTCGACCCCCCCCGCGACAGCCCGGTTCGACAGCACAATCGCGTCTGCGCCCAATTCCGCCTTCAGTGCCCGCAGGGCTTCGCGGGTTGAAGGCGCAAAATAACGCTTGACATTCATGGCTCGCTCTCCCGGTTTACCGCGCACATAGCGCGTCCTGCCACTGATTATGCGACCCGTATCCGGGTACGCATGGCAGGAATAAACCAAGTTTCCGATGCCTATTTTCTGGGAAAAATCAAAAAAACAAATTAGAAAACTATAGTAACCAATATTGTCACACATACACATCTTTATATTGCATTTCCATCTTTTCTTTGAGACAGTCTTGAGTAACAATTACGCATATTATCGAGTTCCGGCCGCTTTACATTTTCACTGTTCCCTCAGCGTGAAAAAATCACACCAATGCGTAAGTAAAGATACGATGAGTAAAGATACGTACTGACATCAGCAACATCCCAGATATGATGAAGTAATCGATCGAATTCAGGTAGCCTGCTTTTCTCAAACTACCCCAGGAAAGATTTCATGCGTCTATTTCGTTGCTGTTCCTACATAATGGAAACGCACTCTCAGAATAACCATGTCACTCCAAGATGTTCTTCACCGCGTTATCCTGGGTTCACGGGTGGGGATTTTTTCACACGTTTCAAAGAAACCACTTGTTCCATAAATGTCTGCTCCACCCACCTCGCCATAAATAATGGCGAGCGCTACGCCGGGTTCGTATCCATGGCAAAACCATGTTCCGCCTGAACTCATTTCGAACCCGCATTATCAGTTGGGGCGCCCTGATGGGCACCGTCATGCTGACCCTGATGCTATCCATCAACCTACGCTCAATCAAAGAACAGATCGACCAACAGGTCAAAACCCGGATCGACTACACCCAAAATGCCTATCAAGCGGCGCTCGTCACACCGTTGGCCAGAAGGGAGCACGAAACCCTACGTAGCATCCTCGACACCTGGCAAAAATCCGGCAGTATTTCCTATCTCGTCATCATGGATACCGACGGGAACCGTTTGGCATCGACGGGGCTGGCAGACAACGAGCCGCTGCCTGCGCCCGGCAAGGCTGGTTCGGTCTACCACGTCCGTTTCGATGTCACCCATACCGGGCTGAACTACGGCTCGGTGCAATACGGCCTGCCGACCGACTACCTCAGCGCCACCCAGGACAAACTGATCCTGTACAACATCATCGCTGCCCTGATCGGGGTATGCCTGTCCAGCATCCTGCTGGTGATCTTTTCACGCCATGTCGTCAAACCCCTGATCAACCTGAGCAACGCCGCCGAGCACATCACTGCCGGCAATTACGACGTGCAACTGGAAAACACCGGGGTCTCGGAACTCGACAGCCTGCTGAAGCATTTTAGAGCCATGACCCTGACGGTGAGCAGCAAGATTTCGATGCTCGAATGGCAAGCTCAGCACGACGCGCTCACCAATGCCTTCAACCGCCGTGCATTCGAGAAACGCGCTTCGGAACTGCTCGACGACCCCATGGTCGTCGACGTCACCATGCTGTACATCGACCTCGACCAGTTCAAGGCCATCAACGACAACTGTGGCCATGGCGCAGGCGACATTCTGCTGACCCGTGTGGCTCATCTGCTTGAATCGCGCTTGGGTAATGCCTTCGTTGCCCGCATCGGCGGCGATGAATTCGGCGCGATCATGTCCCTGAACAGCGAACAGAACATTCAAAAAATAGCACGTGCCATCATCAAGGACATTTCAAACATCCATTTCGACTGGGAAGGCCAAAGTTACCGCGTAGGAGCCAGCATCGGCGTCGCTTCCAGCAGTTCCCTCGGATTCCGCTCTCTCAGGGAACTGATGATTGCCGCCGATACCGCTTGTTTCGGCGCGAAGGAATTGGGCCGCAACCGCATCCAGGTCTATCACCCTAATGACGATTATTTCCGCCAGCGCCGTGAGGAATTGCGCAGCGTCGCACAGCTTGACAGCATGTTGGCTCAGAACCGCTTCGCGCTCCATTACCAGCGTTTCTCCCCGCTGACGGGGAACCGTCCTTCCCATGCCGAAATTCTGCTGCGAGTGCGCAATACCGAGGGCGGTTTTGACATTCCCGCAAAATTCATCCACGCCGCAGAGCGCTACAACCTGATGCCGCGTATCGACCACTGGGTCATTGAAAGCGCCTGTCAGCAAATCGCGCAATGGGAAAAGGAAAAATGCGAGATCGGCATCGAGTGCTTCAGCATCAACGTTTCAGGTGCGAGCCTTTCCGACGAACATTTCCCGGATTTCGTCCTCGACCAGATTCACTCCAGCAGTATCTCTCCAAGAAAGCTCTGCTTTGAGATCACCGAAAGCAGCGCGGTTGCCAATCTCAAACCGGCATTGCACTTTATCGAAAGCGTGCGCCGGGTGGGTGCAACCGTGGCACTCGACGATTTTGGCAGCGGCCTGTCGTCGTTCGGTTATCTTAAGCGTTTCCAGGCCGATTATCTGAAAATCGATGGCGCATTCATCTCCAACATCGATACCGACTCGGCCAACTTTGCCACGGTCAAGGCCATCGTCACCTTGGCGCGCGCCCACGGTCTGCGCACTATCGCCGAGTTCGTGCACAACAACAGCATCCTCCAGGTCATCCGCGAAATTGGCGTTGATTACGCGCAGGGCTTCCATTGCCACACACCGGAGCCGCTCGACGCCCTGCCATGCAATAGACACGCGCCTTCCGCGCCCCAGACAGAGAGCATCGCCCTATAATCCACGCTGTCACGTCTTTGGGAAGACGCCGTGAGCACTCCATTATTTGAATCCTCCATCAAGAGCCTACCGCTCCTTGGTCGCGGCAAAGTCCGCGACATTTACGCCGTTGGCAGCGACAAACTACTGATCGTCACGAGCGACCGCCTGTCGGCCTTCGATGTCGTATTGCCCGACCCGATCCCCGACAAAGGCTGGGTGCTGACTGCAATGGCCAGTTTCTGGTTTGCCAAGCTCAGCCACATCATTCCCAACCAACTCACCGGTATCGACCCGGAGACCGTCGTGGATGCCAATGAGCGCGACGAGGTACGTGGCCGCGCGCTGGTGGTCAAACGCCTCAAGCCCCTGCCCATTGAAGCCGTGGTGCGCGGCTATGTGATCGGTTCCGGTTGGAAGGACTATCAGGCCACCGGCGCGATTTGTGGCATCGCCTTGCCGCCGGGCCTACGCCAGGCAGCAAAGCTGCCGCAACCGATCTTCACCCCGGCCACCAAAGCCGATGTCGGCGACCACGACGAGAACATCTCCTTCGAGAGCGCCTCGGCCCGTTGCGAAGAAGTCGTCATCTCCAACGGCGCGGTTCTGGCAAAACAGGCCCGCGACGCGGCCATCGCCTTGTACCGTGAGGCTGCCGACTACGCCGCCGGGCGCGGCATCCTCATTGCCGACACCAAGTTCGAGTTCGGCATCGACAACGCCGGCGTCCTGCACCTGATCGACGAAGTGCTCACCCCCGATTCCTCGCGTTTCTGGCCCGAGGCCGACTACCGCGAAGGCATCAGCCCGCCCTCGTTTGACAAGCAATACGTACGCGACTACCTCGAAACCCTCGACTGGGACAAAAAAGCCCCCGCGCCCCGGCTGCCGGAGGAAGTAATTGCCCGTACCGCCGCCAAGTATCGTGAGGCGTTTGAGCGGTTGACCCAGAATTGAAGGGGATTTTTCGCGTAGGGACGAGTGGCGATCCGCCCGATGTTTTACGCGATCCGGTCATGCGATTAGACGGGACGATTGCCACCGTCCCCTACGCCCTAATTTACGCACTGCTGTTAACAAGCAGGTGTAGGGGATGCCGCCTTCGGCGTCCCGTTCGTCAAAATTGTCGCAATGCTTACCACGGGACGCCGAAGGCGGCGTCCCCTACGAAGGCGTTAATTCTCAATTTTTCTCCCATTCCAGTCTCAAAATGTCCAACCCCACCCAAACTAACCCCCTGCTTGACTTCTCCGGGCTGCCCCGTTTCGGCGACATCCTTCCCGAGCACGTCGACCCCGCCATCCGTTCCCTGCTTGCCGAATACGGCGCACTGATCGAGCGGCTCACTGCCGATACTGCGCCGCCGACCTGGGACGGGTTCATCGTGCCGATGTTCGAGACCGGCGAACGCCTGGGCCGTGCCTGGAGCATCGTCAGCCACCTGCATAGCGTGCTGGACATTGCTCCCTGGCGCGAGGCATATAACGCGATGCTGCCGGAAGTTGCTGGCTTCTACGCCGAACTTGGCCAGAACATCGCCCTTTTCCACAAGTACAAGGCTCTCGCCGCGAGCCCGGGGTATACGGCATTGAACCCCGTGCGCCGCCGTATCATCAACCGCGAGATCCGCGATTTCCGCCTCTCTGGCGCTGAACTGCCGGAAGAGGCCAAACCGCGCTTCAAGGCGATACAGGAAGAGCTTTCAGCATTGGCTGCAAAATTTTCCGAAAACCTGCTCGACGCCACCAACGCTTACGCCGAATGGGTCACCGACGAGGCAGGGCTCGCGGGCATCCCCCCGGACGCCCGCGCCGCCGCCCGTGCGGCAGCGGAAAAGGACGGCAAAACCGGCTGGAAATTCACCCTGCACCACCCTTCCTGGCTGCCGGTGATGCAATACGCCGATGACCGTGCCCTACGTGCGCGCATGTACCGCGCCAACGCCACCCGCGCCTCGGAGTTCGCCAGCACCGAGAACGATAGCGACAAGGCGAAATGGGACAACGGCTCGTCGATTGGCCGCATCCTCGCCCTGCGTGCCGAGGAAGCCGCGCTACTTGGCTACCGTAACTACGCCGAAGTCTCGCTTGTCCCGAAAATGGCGGATTCCCCGGCAGAGGCGCTCGCCTTCCTGCGCGAATTCGGGGCAAAGGCCAAACCTTTTGCCGAACACGACCTTGCCGAACTGAAAGCCTTCGCCCGCAAAGAACTCGGGCTCGACCCGCTGGAGCCATGGGACATCGCCTGGGCCTCGGAAAAATTGCGGATAAGCCGCTACGCTTACTCAGAACAAGAGGTCAAACAATACTTCCCCGCGCCCTACGTGCTCGACGGCCTCTTCAGCGTCATCCGCCAGCTCTACGGCGTTGAGGTCACCCCCGACGAAGCGCCGGTCTGGGACGAAAACGTCCGGTTCTTCCGCATCGAGAAAAACGGCGAACTGATCGGCCAGTTCTATCTCGACCTGTACGCCCGCGACACCAAGCGCGGCGGCGCCTGGATGGATTCCGCCCGCAGCCGCAGCCGGGGTGCCGACGGCGGCGTCACCACCCCCGTGGCCTGGCTCGTGTGCAACTTCCCCAGCCCCGTCGATGGCAAACCGGCCACCTTCACCCACGACGATGTCCTCACCCTCTTCCACGAAACCGGCCACGGCCTGCACCACCTGCTGACCCATGCCGACGAACTGGCCGTCTCCGGCATCAACGGCGTGGAATGGGACGCCGTCGAACTTCCCAGCCAGTTCATGGAAAACTTCTGCTGGGAATGGGACGTGCTCTCGATGATGACCGCCCATGTCGACACCCTTGAGCCGCTCCCGCGTGCGCTCTACGACAAAATGATCGCCGCACGCAATTTCCAGAGCGGCATGCAGGCCGTGCGCCAGGTCGAACTCGCCCTGTTCGACCTGCTCCTGCACAGCGGTACGGCGGGCGCTTCCGGCGATGTCCCCATCGAACATGTGCTGGCGCTCCTCGACGATGTCCGGCGCGAAGTCGCCGTGCTGTTCCCCCCGGCCTGGCACCGTTTCCCGCACAGCTTTTCGCACATCTTCGCGGGCGGCTACGCGGCGGGCTATTACAGCTACAAATGGGCCGAAGTGCTTTCCGCCGACGCCTTTGCGGCTTTTGAAGAGGCTGCGGAAGAAGGCAGCCAACCCGACGGCACGGCGCAACGCACCCTGCTCGACCCCGTTGTCGGCCAGCATTTCTGGCGCGAAATCCTCGCCGTCGGCAGCAGCCGCCCCGCGATTGAATCCTTCGTCGCCTTCCGGGGCCGCGCCCCGTCAGTGGATGCGCTGTTGCGCCACAGCGGCATGACGGAGGCACATCGCCGGTAACCCGACTCAAGCGGACGGAGGGGAACAAGCGACGGGAAACGGATATTACGAACCTAAACCGAAATTGCGCTAAACGCATACTCAAACCACCCCAGGCCAGCGACATGGCGGCTTCGCCGAGGCCGAAGCTGATGGAAAAGGTGTAGCCGCATTTCTTGCCGCAACCCTGCAATGGGGCGAGGGGCTCGACCGCATCTTGTTCAACCACGGCGCGATTGCGGCATTGGATGCATGCCTGGGCCTCCTGGATAATGACGGCTTCATCGTCGTCAACGATTACGGCCCGACGCGGCGCGAAGACGTTCCCGGCCATGTGTCCCTGCAACGTTTCGGCGGTTCCGCCGCGCAGGGGATCAATTTCCCCTTGCTAGACCTTTATGCGGAAAAACGTGCGCTCAAACTAAGCAAACCGTCCGGGGACGACGAAAAAACGATCCATTCGAGGATGCTGGCGAAAAAGCCCATGCCGAAGGTCCAGGAAAACTTCAGCAGCCGCTTTTCCAAGGAAGCCTACGACTACCGCCAGGCACCCCGCGAGCAAGCGCGCCAGCATCAAGCGGCGGGGCGCAAGGACGAGGCGCTCGAAGCCTTCAAAATCGCGCTTTCCACCGACCCCAGGAACTGGAGCCTGATAGGGGAAACGGCGGAATTCGTCGCCCTGCAATTGCGCGATTTCAATGTGGGGCTGGAAATGGCACGTGCGGCGGTCGAACGGAACCCTTGGTACAGCACCTGGCTGTGGAATATCCTGGGAGATTGCCTGTTTTGCCTCGAACGCTATGCGGACGCGCACGAATCCTATCTACAGGCGGAAGCTGATACTGAAAGTCCCCAGCCGCGAAAGTCTCCAGAATTTTTGTGGCATTGTTCTGCGGCGCTTTCGCGGTAGCCGTTGAAAGGCACAACAGCGCCAACACTCCGCCCACAGCCGCCATCCACCTGCGTCGCATCGTCCAGCCCCTTCCCCGAAAAATGCCATCATTATACGTGGAACTTCGGGAGCCCCAAGATTTGGTCAAACTGACCTACCCCCACAAGGAGTATCTTTTCCCCTGGCTGTAACTTTATAATCTTTACTTTTCAGGCGATTTATGGTCACGCTCAAAATCAAGAAACTCTTGTTTTGGTTGCTGCTCGTTGGCGGGTTTGTCGCGCTTGGAAGTGTCATGCTGCGCCCACCACCATTCTCTGGCCCAATCGGCAAACGCGCACCCAACATCCTCCTTCCGGATGCCCTGATCCGGACCCATAGCCTCTCG
>WQYV01000048.1 GCA_009781085.1 Betaproteobacteria bacterium | reverse complement strand
TTTTGCTTTGGATGCGTACCTTCATGGATTGCTTCGTCGCTTGGCTCCTCGCAATGACGGGGTAGGTTCGTCATTGCGAGCGTAGCGAAGCAATCCAGTTTGTACGGACTTGAATCAAAAATGTTCTAGCGATTGGTGAGGACAAGCTCGATGATCTCTTGTGTCGTACCGGTTTCGCCGAGTCGCGGGAAAATCCGTTCAAGGCTGTTGGCGTGCGCTTCCGCGCTCATGTTCGTCATGGCATCGACACAATGCCTTTCTGCAAATCGATGACAATCAGCGTGGTTCTGGAATCGAGCTTGGATATGGGCATGTCTGCCCCCAATAGGGTTGAAGTTGATGTTCCTCACTACCGCCGGCCGTCGCCGCCCTTGAAGTCAAAAACTTCGCCGTCCTCAATTCGTAGCGCGGTGAGTGTACCGCCCCAGACGTAGCCAGAATCGAGGGCAATCAAGCCTTCCTCGCGGTAGAAACCAAGAGCCGACCAGTGCCCGCAAATGATGGTATGAGTGCGGTTGGCCCGATTCGGAAGCGCGAACCAAGGGTAGGTGCCTTCCGGGGCGGTGTCCGGCGGGCCTTTGGCACGCATGACCATGCGGCCATTGGATGTGCAGAAGCGCAAACGCGTAAAAGCGTTGACGATGACCCGTAGGCGGTCCCATCCCCTGAGGCTGTTTTTCCAATAGTCGGGGCGGCTACCCATGAGGCGAAGGAGGAATTTTTTCGAATCCTTGCCAGTCAGCGTAGTTTGGACTTCTTCGGCCAGTGCCTGGGCTTTGGGAACCGTCCATTGCGGCAACAGCCCCGCATGCACGAGCACGTATTGGCCTTCGAGATGCAGTAGGGGACGGTGGATGAGCCAATGCAGCAGTTCGTCGCAGTCTGGTGCGTTCAGAATGTCGTCCAGGTTGTCACTGGCATTTCGGGAGTTGAGGCCAGCGCTAAGCATCAACAGGAAGAGGTCGTGATTGCCAAGCACAACGGTGGCGGCCTCTCCGAGCCCGGAGACAAAGCGCAGGGTCTGAAGCGATTCCGTGCCGCGATTGACGAGGTCGCCAACAAGCCAGAGCCGGTCGTCGGTAGGGTTGAACGTACACAGGTCGAGCAGGTGCCGGAATGCGCTGTAACAGCCTTGGATGTCGCCTATTGCGTATGTCGCCATGTCTTGTTGCCACGTTGCCTTGCAGGAAGGGGAGGAGCAGACATATTTTACTCGCAGCGCTTCCTCTCTATATGAATACGGGCTCAGGTTCCAGTTTCACGCCGAAACGCCTGAACACATCGTCTTGGATGCTCGCGGCCAGCTGCAGGATGTCCTTACCGGCCGCGCCACCATGGTTAACCAGGATGAGCGCGTGTTGGGCATGGCAACCTACGGAGCCAAGACGGCGGCCTTTCCAGCCGCATTGTTCGATTAGCCACCCGGCGGCGAGTTTTTCCCGCCCATCGGGTTGTGGGTGATGGGGCAGGGCGGGGTGGGCGATAAGCAAGGCTGCACATTGTCCAGCTTCGATGATGGGATTTTTGAAGAAACTGCCCGCGTTGCCAAGTTCGGCAGGGTCGGGCAGCTTGCGCCGCCGTAGCGCGATGACGGTATCCGATATCTGAAGGGGGGAAGAATCGCTGAAACCGCGTTTGGCAAGTTCGTGCGCAAGATCACCATAATGAGTTATAGGCTGCCAGCGGCGCGGCAGGCGGAAGCGCACTGCCATGATGAGCCAGCGACCCGGTTGACGTTTGAAAATGCTGTCGCGGTAGCCGAACTGGCAGGCGGCAGGATCGAACCGTTTGAGTTTGCCGCTGGTGAGGTCGAGCGCGTCGAGCGACTCGATGCGCTCGGCCACTTCCAGGCCGTAAGCGCCGATGTTCTGGACAGGGGCAGCGCCGACGGTTCCGGGGATGAGGGAAAGGTTTTCGAGCCCGGGCCAGCCTTGGGTAAGTGTCCAACGGACGAAACCGTGCCAGTTTTCACCTGCACCCGCTTCGACGAGGACGGATGTTCCTTCAGTCCCATCGAGCCTGCGCCAGCCGGGAATTTCGACTTTGAGGACGGTATTGAGCGATTCGCCACGTAGGACGAGATTGCTGCCACCGCCCAGGATCAAGCTCAAACCGAAACCTTCCGGATGGCTGGCAAGGAAGGCATATGCCTGCTGTGCCTCTCTGATCGATCGCACGCGCAACAGACACTTCGCCCTAGCGGGGAGCCCGAGGGTGTTCATCGCCGTTAGGTCGGCGTCAATCTGCGCGTAGGGCATTGATGGCCTGCCGGATGCCGGTGTCGCTCGCACCAGGGGCGAGTTCACCCCATTGTTCGTAGTTTTCGCCGTTCTTGATACCCGCCACGGCCTGCCCGGCTTCGCGGGCGGAAACAAAGCTCCGGCTTTGCAGGAGCAGACGGTTGTCGCCCCCAACAAGCTTGAAGTAGAAAAGTCCGTCCGCTTCCCGGTATTGCTTGAACTGGGGTTTGGTTTGCGGCTTGGTTTTTGCTTGCGTGTCCACAGGTGCTGCGTGGATGCGGTCAAGTAGGCGCAACCCGGCGGCCTCGCGCAGGCGGGCGATGAAAGGGATGGCGTACTTGGCACGTAGCGCCGCCGCGCCGCTTTTCAGGACCTGTTCGATGCGCGCAGGTTCGGCGATCAATTCCTCGTAGCGTGCACGCATCGGCGCGATGACTTCTTCCAGCTTGTCAAAAAGGGCTTCCTTGGCTTCTCCCCAGCCAATGCCCTCGGCAAAGCGGGTACGCATCGTTTCGGTCTCAGAGGGCGTGGCAAATGCCTGGAAGAGTTGGAACAGTGCGGAACCCTCGGTTTCTTTCGGTTCACCGGGTGCTTTCGAGTCGGTGACGATGGCGAATACCAGTTTTTTCAATATATCCGGGGGTGCAAAGAGCGGGATGATGTTGTCGTAGCTCTTGCTCATCTTCCGTCCGTCCAACCCCGGCAAGGTTGCGACGGATTCATCGACCGCCGCTTCGGGCAGCACGAAATGCTCGCCGTAGCGATGATTGAAGCTCGCGGCAATGTCGCGCGCCATTTCCAGATGCTGAACCTGGTCGCGCCCGACGGGAACCTTGTGTGCGTTGAACATGAGGATGTCGGCAGCCATCAGTACGGGATACATGAACAGCCCCATCGTCACCCCGGCGTCTGGCTCTTCCGATTCGGCAATGTTTCTGTCGACGGCGGCCTTGTAGGCGTGCGCACGATTGAGCAGGCCCTTGCCGGTCACGCAGGTGAGCAGCCAGGTGAGTTCGGTAATCTCGGGGATATCGGATTGGCGATAGAACCACGCACGCTCGGGACGCAGCCCAGCGGCTAGCCAAGTAGCGGCAATTTCCAACGTGGAATGCTGTACCCGTTCCGGGTTGTCAGTTTTGATGAGCGCGTGGTAGTCGGAGAGGAAATAGAAGCTCTCGACCCCAGGACGTTGGCTGGCTTCTACCGCTGGGCGGATTGCACCTGCGTAATTACCGAGGTGGGGCGTTCCCGAGGGGGTAATACCAGTGAGTATGCGTTGCGATGTCATAAGTTTCACAGTTTACATCCGGTATGGCCGGACAATAGGATGAAAATAAGGTATTACTTTTCCCCAAAGGGGAGAGTTCCAATACCCGATGCAGTTTTCAATGAAATAAAAGCTCGAAGTCTAGCGCCAAACATGTGAGAATTCAGCGCATGGAACATAATTTTACGTTGATCTCAACGATCGCTTTCGGTTTCGGTATGGCCCTTATATTGGGTTTTATTGCCGAGCGTTTACGTATTCCTGCGCTGGTAGGCTACCTGCTCGCAGGCATCATTATTGGGCCATCGACGCCGGGTTTCGTGGGGGATCAAGAGATTGCCAAGCAACTCTCGGAACTCGGGGTCATACTGCTGATGTTTGGGGTGGGGCTGCATTTATCGCTTCGTGACTTACTGGCAGTCAGGCGCATCGCCATTCCGGGTGCGGTAGCTCAGATGGGGTTCGCAACCATCCTGGGTATGCTGCTCGCGGAAGTATGGGGATGGAATAATGGCCAAGCCTTCGTGTTTGGATTGTCCTTGTCCTGCGCCAGCACGGTGGTGCTGATCAAGGCACTGGAGGCGCGAGGTGTGCTGGAAACCATGAATGGGCGCATCGCGGTAGGCTGGCTGGTGGTGGAAGACCTGGCCACGGTGCTGGCACTGGTATTGGTTCCGCCCCTCGCACAACTGTATCTCGGCAGCGGGGCAGGGGATACCGGAACGCAAGCCCCGCTCTGGATGATGATTGGCAAGACCATGCTATACGTGGCGGCCTTCATCGTCCTGATGCTGGTGGCGGGACGGCGGCTCATTCCTTGGCTGCTGTGGCAGGTGTCGCGAACCGGTTCGCGCGAACTTTTCACCTTGGCGGTCATTGCCATTGCCATTGGCATTGCTTATACCGCAGAGGTGCTGTTCAAGGCGTCTTTTGCCCTTGGCGCATTTTTCGCAGGCATGGTAATGCGAGAATCGAAGCTCAGCCACCGTGCAGCCGACGAATCCCTGCCTTTCCGGGACGCATTTTCCGTATTGTTTTTCGTTTCAGTCGGGATGTTGTTCGAGCCCAAAATCCTGGTGGATCACCCCATTATGACGCTTGCGGTGGTCGGGATCATCATACTGGGCAAGTCGCTGGTGGCTGCCTTGTTGGTGCTGGCGTTCCGCTATCCGATGAATACGGCTCTGACAGTTTCCGCCAGCCTTGCGCAGATTGGTGAGTTCTCTTTTATCCTTGCCGCGGTGAGCGTCAACGTAGGGCTGATGACTGAGGAAGGCCGGAGCCTGATCCTGGCCGGGGCATTGATCTCCATCGCCCTCAACCCGGTAGTGTTCATGGCGGTCGATCCATTAAAGCGGTGGCTGCTGACCAAGTTTGAATTTGCGCGAAAACTTGAACGCCGCGAGGAACCCTTTGCCCAGTTGCCGATGAGCACGGATCGCAAATATCTGGAAGGCCAGGTGGTGTTGGTGGGCTATGGCCGGGTAGGGCGGCGCATCGCGGGGGCGCTCGAAGAGCGCAACATTCCTTACGTGGTGGCGGAACAAAACCGCGAATGCGTGGAAGACCTGCGTAAGCAGGGAAAAGCCGCCGTGTATGGCGATGCAACCGACCCTGCCGTGTTGATCCAGGCTCATATCGCTAGCGCCGCCATACTGGCGGTGGCCACGTCTTCCCCAGTGGATGTGCGCCAGATGGCCGAAGCCTCGCGAACGCTGAATCCGGATATTGAAATCGTAGTACGCTCCCACAACGACGAAGAATCCCACTTGCTTCGCGGCGAGGGCATCGGCGTTATCTTCAATAATGAAGAAGAACTTGCCAAAAACATGGGCAACTATGTCGTCGAACGCTTCCGACCCGTGAACCAGAACGGGTATCACGCATGAAGCGTCCCAAGGTGCGCTTTGCCTGTTTTACGGCAGCGTGCCTGTTTTTCCTGGTTACTGCCCATGCCGCCGAGTCATTGCCCGCCATGGGTGCCGACCTTGGGAACATGACTATCTCGGGGTTTTCCTCGGGTGCGTTCATGGCGGTGCAATTCCATGTCGTGCACTCTGCACGGGTACGCGGAGCGGGCATTTTGGCAGGTGGCCCTTACTACTGCGCAATGGGAAGCGCTCTTAAAGCCCTGACATCCTGTATGTCACCCAACTTTCTCGCGTTTCTCCCAAAGCCGGACGAATTGCGTGCGGAAGCCGACAAGCAGGCAAAAGCCAATCACATCGACCCGCCGGAAGGGCTGCGTAGCAGCCGCGTCTGGTTGTTCTCTGGCGGGCGGGACACCATTGTGAAAAGCGCTGTCGTGGATGCGGTTCACATGTTCTATCTGCAATGGCTGCCTGAGTCGGCCATCGTTCATGAAAGTTTGCCGGATGCCGGTCACGCTATGATTGTCCCGTCGGCGGGGGGCATCTGCGAAGTGACAGGGCCGCCCTACATCAATCATTGCGGCGATTTCGACGCGCCTGGTCATTTACTTGCGCATTTGCTTGGCGAGTTGCGTCCCAGGGCGCAGGCGGCAAACGGGGAGCTGCTCGCGTTCGACCAATCCAAGTTTGCTGCACGGAATGCGGGCATGGGGGACATCGCTTACGTCTATATCCCCGCTGCCTGCCGCGCCGGTGGCTGCGGCATCCACGTCGTCTTCCATGGTTGCCGGCAGAACGTCGCCACCGTAGGCGAAACTTGGGTTCGCCAGTCCGGCTACAACGAATGGGCCGAAACTAACCGCCTGATCGTGCTCTACCCGCAAACCTCAAGCGTTACGAACACGAACGGCTGCTGGGATTGGTGGGGCTACACCGGTCCCGCCTACCACATCCGCACCGCGCCGCAAATCGTGGCAGTGTGGAAGATGCTCGAACGTTTGGCGGAAAAACCATAACACGGGGTGATGAGTCCATGATGTACCCCCGCGCCGTTCGGCCCCACAGATATAATAATTGTAACCCTGTACGCTGACCATTTATGGA
Organism: Betaproteobacteria bacterium; assembly: GCA_009781085.1. GTDB lineage: Bacteria > Pseudomonadota > Gammaproteobacteria > Burkholderiales > Rhodocyclaceae > WRNU01. The sequence goes on along the minus strand of WQYV01000048.1, from coordinate 12,977 downwards.
CACTTCCCGTCCTCCTGTTCCCGACCCTGACCTCACTGCGCTTGCTGCGGCATTGGGTTCGCTTGCGGCGGCTTTCGATATTCGCTGGGTGGAAGAATGCGCATCGACCAATTCCGCGCTGCTGGATGCGCTGCCCGAAAATGACGGACGGGCACATGTGTTTGTTGCCACGCGGCAAAGCGCTGGACGCGGGCGGCGCGGGCGGCAATGGCTGGCTTGGCCGGGGGCGAGCCTGACGTTTTCGGTGCTGTGGCGTTTCGCCCCAGGCGCACCCGTGCCTGCTGGATTATCCCTAGTAGTGGGGTTGGCCTTGGCGTGCACGCTCGAAAAACTCGGTGTTTCCGCCGTAACGCTCAAATGGCCTAATGACGTGCTCGTGAATGGTGCGAAAATTTCCGGGATATTGGTGGAGGTGTCGCCGGAACGTGGAGGCACGCTCGCGGCAGTCATCGGTATTGGCCTGAACCTGCGCCTGCCCGCAGATGCCGCGATTCCCGACCAGGGAGGTAGCGTGACCGACTTGACTCGTGAATTGGGTGAAGTGCCTTCTCGCGAGATGCTTCTAGCTGCCATTCTGTCCGAACTCCACCCAATGCTCACGGCCTACGGCGGTTCGGGTTTTGGCCTGCTGCGGGAGACCTGGCAGCAGCGTAACGCCTTTGCCAACCTGCCGGTGCGGGTTAGTGGTGACGGGCTGGATGTGACCGGGTCTTGCCTAGGCGTGGACGAAGAGGGGGCTCTGCTCGTGCGTGTTGGCGATGGTATGCACCGCGTGTACGCGGGCGATGTTTCCCTGCGGCACGCGTCATGATGTTGCTCATTGATGCTGGCAACAGCCGGATCAAATGGCGTCTGGTGGGCGAGAACGTCCATGCTTCGGGCTCATGTACGCACAATGCGCCCAATGGCCTGGCAGCTTGCATCGAAACGCCAGGTATTACGCGGGTATTGGGCTGTAACGTGGCAGGCTCTGCCAAAGGCGAGGCTTTGGCGGTAATCGTCGCTCGACGGGGGCTTACCTTGGAATGGATCAGTTCCGGTGCGCAACGCTGTGGCGTTCACAACATGTATACCCATCCTGGGCAACTCGGTACGGATCGTTGGGCTGCCCTGATCGGCGCGCGTGGTTACCATCATTCCCGGGACGTTTTGGTCGTCATGGCAGGAACCGCGACCACATTGGATATTTTAAGCGCAGATGGCCGTTTCACGGGCGGGCACATCCTGCCTGGGGTAGAACTGATGCGGCAGGCGCTCAGTAACGGCACGGCGCAATTGCCGCTGACGGGAGGGCGCTACCGCAACCACCCGCGTGATACCGCCGACGCCATCGTTTCGGGCTGCCTCCACGCGCAGGCAGGCGCAATCGAGCGCATTTTCCACCACATGGATGCCCCTGGTTCCGTTTGTCTGTTGAGTGGTGGTGCGGCAGATGAGATTGAACCCTTACTTGACATTCCTTTCCAGAGGATAGACAACCTCGTTCTCGACGGCTTGCGCCGGATTGCGCGTGCCGCCTGACAAACCATGACCACAACACGTTTCCTGTTTATTCTTTTGTTGCTGCTCAATATCCTGTTTTTCGCCGCTTCGCGTGGCTGGTTCGGCCTCGGCTCGTCGAGGGAGCTAGGCAGCGTCCCCGTCGCGTTGTATCCGGAACGAGTCAAGATTCTCGGCCACACGCCCCCGCCAGGAACCGAGCAGGCCGACGCTCCTCCCCCCCTGAGCGCGCCGGAACAGCCGGTCTGTCTGGCATGGGATGGCCTGAGCGCTGCCCAGAACACCAAGCTGATTTCGCTCTTCTCTGCTGCGGATATCCAGGCCGTTGCACGGGATGTCCAGGCCATAACAACATGGAGGGTCGTGCGCGTCCCGCCCTTGCCTACCCAGGAAGCCGCCGAAATCCTAGTGGATAACATGGTCGAGTTGGGCGTGAAAAAAGACAGCATCCAGATTGAAGAGACCGGGGACAAGAAGTTCCTGATCGTGCTCGGCGAAACGTTCAAGAACCGAAAGGGTGCCGAGCGCCATCTCGACGCGATGAAAACAAAGGGCGTCAATGCCAGCATTGAGTCCCGCAGCACTTCAGAGCGGCAGGTGGAAGCCACCGTTAGCGTAAAGAAGGCCGAGGCATTGCTGGACGGGCAACCTTTTGCCAAACGATACAGGCCATGTTCGTCATGAGCGGCCTTGCCCTAAAGATCGGGCTGACCGGCGGCATGGGCAGTGGAAAGAGCACAGTGGCGGCGCGCTTTGCCAATCACGGCATCGAGGTCGTCGATATCGATGCTATTGCCCGCGAATTGGCTGTACCGGGTGGCGCGGCAATTCCCGCCTTGCGTGCCGCTTTCGGCGAAGCAATGATTGCTGCCGATGGCGGGTTGGATCGCCCCCGCATGCGTGCGCTGGTTTTTGCCGATCCGGCGGTGCGTGCCCGCCTCGAAGGTATCCTGCATCCGCTGATCGAAGCCCAGGGCCTGCGCCGCTGTGCCGAAGCACGCAGCCCTTACGTCATTGTTGATGTTCCGCTGCTGGCCGAGACGGGGCGCTGGCGAAAGCATTGTGACCGTGTTTGTGTGGTCGATTGCCCGCGTGAGCTGCAGATCGCCAGAGCCGCCGCACGCGATGGACATCCGCACGACGAGGTCGAAACCATCCTCTCCGCCCAGGCCAGCCGCGAAGCGAGGCTTGCCATTGCCGATGACGTAGTGGATAACAGTGGTACGCTGGACGCGCTCCAGGCACAAGTCGATGCCCTGCATGCCCGCTACCTTGCCCTTGTTGCCGAATGACCTAATTCTCCTTTGCTTATAGCGTGTTATCATCGCCTGCGAAGCTGTCCATTCTTGACCTACATGGCATTGCCCCAATACCAGACCCTTTCTCCGGAACGTGCGTGATTACCTACGAATACCCCTTCAGCGAGCGCATCCGCACCCTGTTGCGCCTGGAAGATTTACTCCAGAGAAGCGTCCATTTCCGCAACAGCGACGAGCCGATGCATCACCACATCGCTATCCTCGCCCTGTTTGAAACTGTCGAAGTTGCTGGACGCGCCGACCTCAAGATCGACCTCGTTCAGGAGCTTGAACGGCAACGTCAGATATTGCTGTCGTTCCGCGATAACCCGGATATTTCTGAGGAGGCGCTTCGCGACGCCCTTAAGGAAATCGAACAAACTTCGTCGAGCCTGCTGGCAATGACAGGCCGCTTCGGCCAGCACCTGCGCGAAAACGAATGGCTAACGAGCATCCGCAACCGCGCTTCCATCCCGGGCGGCGCTTGCGAATTCGACTTGCCTTCCTACCATTACTGGCTCAACCGCGATGCCGAAAGCCGCCATCGTGACCTAGATGCCTGGATCAAACCAATGAAACCCATCGAAGAGGCGCTGGCTATCGTGCTGCGGTTGCTGCGTTCGAGCGGGCGGGCGGAATCGCAGGTTGCACGCGGGGGGGCTTTCCAGAAACCCATGAGCGGCAGCACTGCGCAAATGGTTCGCATCAGCATTGCCCGCACCGAAGCGGCCGTACCCGAAATCAGTGCAAACAAATACGCGCTCAACATCCGTTTCATGCTGCCCGAAACTCAGGTTCGGTCCCGCCCGCTCGAACGCGACCTGCCGTTTGAGCTCATTTTTTGCGGCCTGTAAACACATCGTCCGTAGGTGCACCTGACGTGACCAAGGCCGGGAAACGCTTCGTACACTGCCCCCAATGTGGCAGGGAAGCCGAGTGGGGCGAAGCAAACCCGTATCGCCCCTTCTGCTCGGCACGTTGCAAGCAGATCGACCTTGGAGCCTGGGCATCCGGTGAGTACCGGCTGCCCTGCTCACCGCAGGACGGGGAACCCGAGGCTTTGGACGGCTCCTTTTCCAGCTAGGCTAAATTTCCGCGCTGTCCCACGCGCTCCGCATCGTCGCGATGCCGTGCGCGCCGGATAGGCGTGCGGTTTCCAAATCGCTATCCTTCAGTCCGCCTAACGCGAATACCGGCAGCGGCAACCCCGAGGCAAGCGCCGCGAAACCCTTCCAACCTAGGGTTTTGCCACCGGGATGGGTTGCCGTGTGCTTTACCGCGCCGAGAAGTGCATAGTCGAATCCTCGTGCGGCAGCGTGTTCGAGTTCGGTGCGAATATGGCAGGAAGCCCCCACCCACGCAAAATCCGGTCGTGAGTTGCTTGTCGCCAATTTCGCTGCTGTCAAGTGGAGGCCATCGGCTCCAACTTCGCGCGCCAGTTCCGGTTCACCGTTGACGATGGCGAGTGCGCCTGCTGCGTGTGCGCGGCGGACGGCTTCCTTAGTGAATGCCCGCCGCATGGGCATAGGTAAAGCGTTTTCCCGAATCAGGACGAGGCGCAGCCCCGTTTGCAGGGCACGGTCGAGGGCAACGAGCTGGGGTTCGATGCCTATCGTGGCGGCATGGGTGATTCCCATCCGATGCGGTAAAGCAAGCGCTTTGAGAATAGGCCCGTTGGCTGGCAACATCGGCGAGGGCGCATCCGGAGCACCAGGTAAAACCCAATCCAGCGCATCATGGATACGGGCGTGAACCCCGCCCTGCCATTGCGCGACCTCAAAAAAGTGCAGCCGGACGCAGGCGTGTTCGTAGTCATGCGTGCGCACGAGCCACGGGTAAAGGCGCTCGACCTGTAACCCCAATTCCTCGTCGAGTTCGCGGTACAGCGCCTCGGCAGGCGATTCCCCTGGTTCGGCTTTTCCGCCGGGGAATTCCCAGTACCCCGGATAAAAACCCCCTGGCGGGCGGCGTCCGAGAAGGAAACGGCCATCGAAACGGACGATCACTCCGGCGGCGACATCGACGGTTTCTGGGGGCAAGTGTTTTCCCGTTTTTTGTCTCAATCCACGTGTCCCGCGAAATCACGCGCAAACTGCCAGGCCACCCGTCCAGAGCGTGATCCGCGCATCAACGCCCACTGCAGCGCCTCTTGGCGCGCTTCCCGGATGCGTTCCTTCGGCACACCGAAAACCTTCAGCCAGTGGGTGGCAATCTCAAGGTATTCATCCTGTCCGAACGGGTAGAAAGACAGCCACAGCCCGAAACGATCCGAGAACGAAACTTTTTCCTCCACAGCCTCGCCGGGGTGGATCTCACCGTCAGTGTGGCGCACCGGATTGTTGTCGTCATGGTATTCCGGCATCAGGTGGCGGCGGTTGGACGTGGCGTAGATCAGCACATTGTCGGCCAATCCTGAAATCGAACCATCCAGTGCGCTCTTGAGCGCCTTGTAGGCAACTTCGCCTTCACCGAAGGAAAGGTCATCACAAAAAACGATGAACCGCTCAGGGCGGCCAGCTACCAGTTCCATGATTTCCGGCAGGTCGGCAAGGTCGTCCCTGTCGACTTCGATTATCCGCAGCCCTTTGGAAGCGTATTCATCAAGGAGAGCCTTCACGAGCGAGGATTTACCCGAACCACGTGCGCCGGTCAGCAAAACGTTGTTGGCGTGCCGCCCGGCGAGAAATTGCTGCGTGTTGCGTTCGATACGCTTTTTTTGTTCGTCGATGTTCCGCAAATCCCGTAAGCGGATAACAGAAGGCATAGCAACTGGTTGCAAGGTCGCACGGCCATGATGACGGCGCCACAGGAAAGCGTGGGCGGCATTCCAATCGGGAGGCGAAGCCGGGCCAGGCAATATCGCCTCCAGCCGCGCCAGCACCCGCTCTGCGCACACGAGCAGGGATTCAAATTCTTTCGTACTCATCGCTTCTCCCCTGGTTTCATCGTTTCGTTTTCATGCCAGTTTTCTATTTCCCCGCGAGGCCGCAACGTCCACCGGTATGTCGGTACAATGGGCATCGAATCCATCCGCCCGGTTTGTCTACCTTTTTGTGCCATGTACCTGCCTTCTCGCTATCGTTTCGCCTTCCTCGCATCCATCGCTGTAGCTATTGTCGTTGTTTCAGGCGGGTGTAAGCAATTACCAACAGAGGCAGATATTCCGGATTCTGACCGCAACGTTTCTCCAGGTTCGGCCATCTGTACAAATTGCAAAACGCCTGTGTCCCCTGATGCCCCTTCCGTCTGGCGCGAGGCACACTGGAATGAATTACCGGGTTGGGCTACTGACGACCTGAGCGCAGCTTGGCCGGCGTTCCGCGAATCTTGCCGCGCCATTGGCCGTAAACCCAATTGGGCATCGGTATGCGCCACTGCTGCCACGTTGCCCGATAAGCTGTCTGACCAGGAAGCGCATCAGTTCTTTGAACAGAATTTCATTCCCCGGCAGTCCGTTGCGGGCGATGGTAGCGTACAGGGGCTTATCACAGGCTATTACGAACCGCTGATCTATGGCAGCCGGACGCAATTGCCCGGGACGCCGTGGCCGGTTCTTGCGCCGCCCGATGACATTAAGAAAGTCATTCCCTACTGGACGCGTGCGGAATTGGAAAAACGTCGCGCCGAAGGCAAATTGCCCGCCCGCGCCCTGTTTTGGGCTGCCGACCGGATCGACCTATTTTTCCTTCAGGTGCAAGGTTCCGGGCAGATCGAACTGACCGATGGCACCCGGGCACGCGTCGGCTTTGCTGAACACAACGGCCACCCTTACCGTTCCATCGGGCGCTGGCTCGTCGACCATGGGGAACTCGCCATGCATCAAGCTTCGATGGAAGGTATCCGCCAATGGGCGCTCCGTAATCCGCAACGCCTTGATGAACTGCTTAACAGCAACCCACGTTACATCTTTTTCCGCGAACTGCCTGCTGGGGAAGGGGGTCCAATCGGGGCACTGGGCGTGCCGCTCCGCGCCGAACGCAGCATTGCCGTTGACCCAGTTTATGTCCCGCTTGGCGCACCAGTCTTTCTCTCTACCACTTGGCCGCTGTCGGACAAGCCGCTCAATCGCCTAGTCATGGCGCAGGATACCGGCAGTGCAATCAAAGGTGCGGTGCGGGCCGATTTTTTCTGGGGTTTTGGCAGTGAGGCGGGCGAGCAGGCTGGGAAAATGCGCCAGCAAGGAAGGATGTGGGTCTTGTGGCCCAAAGGGGCGAAATAATGAAAAGCCTGGGTAGGGCCGCCATATCGTTCGGGATGTGTACGTGTTGTCACGCGTTTTTTACATCTAAATCGCGTAGAACATAGGCGAACGGAAACAAAGGTACTGAATCAATACAATCAATTGCGATGCTCAGTTTCAGAATATACAATCTACAATCGCTGGCGGTGTCGCTTCGTGGCTTGTTCAATCTGCATACGTTGGGGGCTTGGCTGTTTTATGACATCGTATTTATATAAGCATGATTAATGCGCAGGAAGTCAGATCAATTGCCCCCATGAGCGCACTGCACCCCGGTGTGCGCTTGCAGGAATACGTCATTCGCTCTGTGATTGGAGAGGGTGGTTTTGGCATTGTGTATCTGGCTCATGACACGCTGTTGGACCGTGAAGTGGCAATCAAGGAATATCTCCCTGCCACGCTTGCCACGCGGATTCAGGGCCTGCAAGTGGGTTGCCGTGTTGCCGCCAAACGTGAATTGTTCAAGAAAGGGTTGCGCCATTTCGTTGATGAGGCGCACATCCTTGCCAGGTTCCACCATCCAGGCTTGGTTGCCGTGCTGCGCTTTATCGAGGCCAATGGCACAGCCTATATGGTGATGCCCTATTACCGGGGCACGACCTTGCAGGACATGGTTCGCTCCGGTTATCGAGCAAAAACCGCAAAAGACCTGCTTTCCATCATGTTGCCGGTATTGGAGGGGCTGTCGCAGATCCATTCGGTAAAGTGCTATCACCTTGATGTTTCCTCCGACAATATCCTCATCCTTGAAGATGGCACACCGGTTTTGCTGGATTTCGGTTCCGCCAGGCATGTGCAGGAGGATAAAACCGCCCCTTCCACTATTTTTCTGAAGCCTGGTTTTGCTTCCATAGAACAATACAGCGAAACAGACAGCATGAAGGTTGGGCCGTGGACGGATATTTACGCGATTTCCGCCCTGGCCTATTTGGTCGTGACCGGCAAAATGCCGATCATTTCCGTTGCCCGTGTGCTGAAAGACCAACTCGTCCCGTTGTCTACCTTTGCCTCTCCCGAGTTGCCTGCGCAGTTGTTGAAAGTGATCGAAGCGGGTTTGTCGGTCGAACCGTCGCAGCGCCCGAAAAATGTCGAATCGTTTATTGATTCCCTGGAAAAAGCAGCGGTAAAGGGTGCGCCGAAACTGTCTTTGCCCAAATCCGATGCGGTAAAAGAGCCAAGCCGCCCTTGGGTACGCCCATTTTTGGAGTCTGTTGCGAAGGGCATGGCTGCAATGTGCGCCAGGTTGCCCAAGCTGCGCGATGTGCTGCCCCCGTTCCGTGCGGCGCTAGCCAGGATAGGTGGATGGGGCGTTGCGATACGCAAAGCGATGCTCGCTGCGCTGGGCAAGGTGCTCGGATGGGCAGCCGCAGTGCGCAAAGCGATATTTGCTGTGCTGGGCAAGGTGCTCGGATGGGGAACTGCTGCGCGCAAAGCGATATTTGCTGCGCTGGCCGTAATGTGGGGTGGGTTGCTCAGGATGCTTGCCCGTTTAGCCTCGATGCCTGTCCGGTTGGCGAAGTCCATTGGCAAAACATTGCCCAAGGCGGGTGCCAGGGTCAAGGCCGGGATAGGTTGGTTGCTAAATGTGGCAGTTTCCGCTGCTTCGAAAGCCGGAAACGCCATTGCAAGTGCTGCATCGGCGTTTTGGAATTTCAGCGGCAAGCTTTGCAAAAAAGCATTCGCCGGAACAGGAAGGAAACCCTATTGGGTTGCGATTGGGGCAAGCTCTTTGCTGGTCCTGCTGGGCCTGGTTTTGTTTTTTCCCAAAGAAAAAGTATCTGCATGGACGAGGCGCGCTGAACCTACCCCACCGGTTGCCGGGACGACGGAACGGCTTCCTTCCCCACAGCCCGAACTTTTCTCTCCGCCACCACTTCCACAGGCCAAACCTTCTCCCACGTCGCTACTTCCAGAGCCCGAACCTTCGCTTTCCGCCAAAGAATTGCTTCCCACCGACATACAGGTCACGGTTTCTGTCAAGCCCTGGGGAGATATTTATTTGGATGGCGTAAAGATTGGCACGGCCCCGCCAACCTTGAACATAAAGGTGAGTGATATCAAGGTGGGACCCCACAAGGTCGAGATACGCAATGAAAGCGGAAAAACCCATGTCCGGGAGATAGTGGTAAAGCGAGACCAACCCAACAATATCGCGCATACTTTCAAGTAAGGATTGAGATGTTTTCACAGGCCGAATACTCCGTTTCGAGCCGTGATACTGCAATGTCACGGGGAGAGTGGGCCGTTTTGCATGGCAAGCCTGTTCCAGGCAGATAGAGGAATCGACATGCTCGAAATTCAAGCGCTTACATACCATGACCTACCTCCGATCGTGCCTGTCAGGGGCATCCTTCCCAAGGCTGGCGGTACCTTGGGACGCGATGAGGGAAATGACCTGATGTTGCCCGATCCGATGAAATCGGTATCGAGGCGGCATTTACGGTTTTCCCCGGTGCCCAAGGGGTTGTACAAGGTCAGCAACGTCAGTAACGGCAACCATGTTTTTGTCAATGACAAGGAACTGGACCTCAGCAAGGGGTGCGTGCTGAAGGAGGGAGACAAGATTCTGGTTGGCGGGTATGTGCTGCAAGTTCGCTACGTGGATGGGAAAGAACCGGAACAAGCGCCCGTAGTGGCTGCCGACGGTGCAGACGGTTCGGAGGAAGACGATCTTTTTTCCCAGGCGCTTGAACCGGTGAGCAACGCCGAACCAGAGGCCGTGCCTGAAGACGTTTCTGGCATTGATCCGTTTGCTTATGGAAACAAACCTGTTTCGGCCGATCCGGTTCAGGTGCTCAACGAAAGCGGCCTGGAACTCAGTTCATTCGATAATTCCGACGACATTGGTGGGTTGTTGCAGGCCCCATTTGCCCCGGAGGCCCGGGTTTTGAAGGATGACGATGAAACCCTCGACCCGCTGGCATTTTTTGGCGACGGTTCCAGTGGCAATCTGGAGGGCACTGCGCCGGAAAACCCACTGGAGGGCCTCGGCATTGCCACCGCACCGCCGCCTCCTGTGAAGGGCAGCCGCCGTCCTCGCAAGAAAACCCAGCCAACGGAGCCACTGCCAGCCTCGCCAAACAGCATTGATATCGACCGTTTCCTGGATGGGGTCGACCCGCGCCCTGCGGTGGAAAGAATGGCAGATGAAAGGAAAGCCGCATCCAAAGCAAAAAAAACAGCGGGAGCTTCCAATAAGTTGCCACCCCCTCCCTTATCCGTCCTTGATGTGGCGGAACCGGCAACCACAAAACCATCGCGCCGCAAAACGCCTGCGCCTGAAAAGGCCCGTGCCGTGCCATCCAAGGCTAAAAAAGCTGCCGCCCCCCCATCGCAGGAAGCGGAGGCGCTTTACCAGGCTTTCATCGAAGGGCTGGGCCTTGACGGGCTGCCTGGGCGGGAGGCAATGGATAGCGATTTCGTCAGGCTGGTTGGGCAACTATTCCGCAGATATGTACAGGGAACCTTGGATTTGATGGCGAGCAGGGCGGTCATCAAGCAAGAAGTCAGGGCGAACGTCACGCTAATCGCGCCCGAGCGCAACAATCCGCTGAAATTCTCGCCGGACGCCACAGTTGCGCTGATGCACTTGCTTGGGAGGCGGATTCCGGGGTTCATAGGGCCTGACGAGGCGGTCGAGCAGGCGTTCCTCGACTTGCGTGCCCATCAGCTCGGTATTGTTTCCGGCATGCAGTCGGCCCTCAACCATGTGCTCGACCGTTTCAGCCCAGACAAGATTGGCGACGAAAAACCCGTGCAGGGCATGTTCGGCGATGTCCTGTCGTTGTGGCGTAAAGCTAGGCTTTGGGATGATTACGGGCGCTACTTCCACAAAACGCGGGAAAGCGCTGGCGACTATTTTCAGAGTTTCTTCGGGTCCGCATTCCTCGAAGCGTATGAAAAGGCAATCTCAAATGTGCTGCCTGGCGAGGGGGACGGGTCATGATGCGGCTGTCGGTGGCGCAGCGCAGCGAATGCGGCGGTCGGCCACGGAACGAAGACTGGATCGGATTTTGTGCCAATGACACACGAGGGTGTTTCATCCTTGCCGATGGCGCGGGAGGTTGTGGTGGCGGCGCGATAGCGTCGAGGGTCGTCGTCAGGGAAGTGCTGTCGCATTTTTCCGAAACCCCCGAGGTCAACCAGAACTCGATTTCCAAAACGATCCCGATGGCACGCATCGCCCTTGCCAACGCACGGGAGCGTTATCCCCGGTTGTCCCAAATGGACACGACGATGGCCGTGCTGATGCTGGATACGCAGCAGGCGCGTGCCTACTGGAGTTCGATCGGGGACAGCCGCATCTACCTTTTTCGTCATGGGCGCGCACATACCCTGACCAACGACCACAGCGTCCTACAATCCATGATCGACGCGGGGCTGATCAGCAGTTCCATGCGTGGCAACAAAAAAAGGACCGTCCTCTACGCGGCGGTTGGCAGCGGCGACATTCCCGAACAGGCCGTGTGCCAAAAGCCGCTTGCCCTGAAATCGGGCGATATTTTCCTGCTCTGTTCCGACGGGTTTTGGGAAAGCGTCAGTGAAGAAGAGATGGAATCCGTGCTCCAGCAAGCCACCTCCCCCCAGCATTGGATCAACGGCATGGTGTACCAGTTTTCCAACCCGGAAGCAGGCGACCAAGACAATTTCAGTGCACTGGCGGTCTGGGTTGGCGACCAGGAGGAAGTGACACGCATTGTCATCCGGAAAGCGCCCAAGCAGGCAAAATCGATAAATTAATGAGTTCTTTTGTGATGCGGGTAGCTTGCAAGGTGGCTAACCGTTATTGCGGGCGCTGCAAAACAATCCAGTTTTTTACAGGATTGGACGAAAAACACGCTAATCCACAGCCTTGCAAGTTAAACGTACCGTTTCTGTCACTTATTCATTAAGGGGTGATCCGGCGAGAGCTCGCTCGTGCGCTGCAATAGGGGGAGCATCATTTCGTGGCGGTTTCCCGATATCGGCAGGATCAGCAATTCGATGCGACGGTTCACACTGCGCCCTTCCTCCGTTTCGTTGTCTACGAGTGGCTGGCTGGCGCCTTTCCCTTCAGACGAAACCAGCGATTTGTCGATCCCGTTGTCGGCCAGATAGCGCGCTACCAAAGCCGCACGCGTAGAGGATATGGTTTGGTTGGTATTTTGGGGGTTTTTAGGGTCCGTATTGTCGGTATGCCCCAGCACGACAATCCTGTAATCAGCACGGTTCTCGCCTAACGCGCTGATGACGTTATCGAGTACGCCGTACAGCTCTGGGGTCGGTGCCATGCTTTCGCGCTGGAACGAGACACCGGAACGAACCTGGGCGGAGATGCCACCAGCATCGATAGGCTGCACCATCATGTGCGGGTTTTGCCGCAATTCGGTGACAATCCGCTGCTGCCGTTGCTCCCACTCCTTTGGAGTGACACACGCGGAAAGCAGGGTCACGAGCAGGGCGCAGCCAAAAAGCTGCCACCTGTTGATTGCTTTGGCAGGGAAAAATCTGGAACCCATTCTACGGATACCTCTGTTCATAATGGCAAAGGGACGCTGACTCCCGCCGCATGAAAAACCCGCTTTTGTAGGTTGAAGAAGCCACAGATTCTTCCATTGAGTCACCTCGGCCTAAAGGCCGGGGATTCCTCGATACGGTCTTGGGGAGCCTTCGGCTCCCATAACGCTTTGTCTCGCTTGACCCCGCCATAAATGGCGGGGATTGCGCTCGACGCGTGTTCATGAAGCGAATTCTGATAAGTACGTTTACCCTCGCAGACTTATCAGTATAGCCTTTAATTTGGGAACAGTACTGAATAGGTGCTAGTTGGTTGTATGAGAGCCTGTTCACGATCTTTTCATGATCAGAACAAGGAAAGCGAAATGGATGAACTGCAAGCTGGAGTTGAGCAATCTCTCGCAGTTTTTCCAGAGCCTTCGACACTTTTCCAACCAGGCGAA
>WQYV01000047.1 GCA_009781085.1 Betaproteobacteria bacterium | reverse complement strand
TTTCAGAAAGCTACTGCATTTATGGAGTTTTTGGTTAAAACCCCAGAACGGGTAATGTCATATTTCAAACATCCCCATGTTCAGTATGCTGCATTATCTTGTAATTGATTGCCGGGTTAATAGCCATAACCACTATGATCATCTTGACGAATCTTCCGTTAGGGAACTGGTAAAAAGAAAGGCTGTTTTTGTCGTCCCGCTGGGGTTAAAGGATTTTTTTCTGAATCTTGGGGCAACCGAGGTTCATGAACTCGACTGGTGGCAGGAGGTGGCGTTAAATGCCGTCAAATACACATTCCTTCCGGCTCAACATTGGTCACGAAGGATAGGTCAGTCAATAAATAGCACCCTTTGGGGTGCTTTCATGATAGAGGGAAGCAAAAAGATATTTTTCTCGGGTGACACGGGTTATTTTGTCGGGTTCAAAGAGTTTGGGGAGAAATTTCCTAACATAGATTATGCCCTTTTGGGTGCAGGGGCTTATGAGCCGCGCTGGTTCATGTATTATTCTCATATGAGCGTGGAAGAATTCTTTCTGGCAGCAGACGATCTTGGTGCCAAGGTTTCAATCCCCATGCACTTCGGCATTATCGAGCTCGGCAAAGAACCCGTACTTTATCCCCCTTATCAAATGGATCAATACATGGATGAGAAACCCGCCTATAAAGAGAAGGCGTGGATCATGAGAGTGGGGGAACATATCATGATGGGGGATGGGAGATAATGGTTGAAATTTGCTATTAAATGGCTCTACGCTTGCCGGAATGAAGGGTTAGAGGGTATTCGATGGAGATTTGTGTTTGAGCTCGAAGACGCGAACGATGACGTACGCGATGAGCGCGAATATGAAGAAGACGAGTAGCATCCATGCGATACCCTGCAAAGTTTCGATGATAGTACGATAGACCTCAAGCACCCAGCGTTCGGTAGTGAGTTCGAGAATCCTTGCTTTCTCGTCGTACTGAGCAGGGTTGATGTATTGCTCCAATTTCCAGACGCGAACACCCGTTGAGATACCTACAACGTAGATGGCGAACTTTAAATACTTGAGCCATGCATCGCTGATGTCATCGGCAATGATGCGTTTGAGGATGCCAGCGATTGGCAACCCGAAGAACCTCACAACAAGGGACGAAACGACTGCTGCGATTACAAAGGTAACTAGCAAGAGCGTAACGAACATGGTGGTAGACCTCCTCTAGCAATGCTGGCTGTTGTCTAAGCTATAGCTGTATTTACAGTACCTACGCCATCTGCCGCATCAACCTGCCCTTTTCCCGATCCCAGTCGCGCTTTTTCTCATCCTCGCGCTTGTCATAGAGCTTCTTGCCCTTTGCCAAGCCGATGTCGGCCTTCACGCGCCCCTTGCTCCAGTGCAGGTCGAGCGGAACCAGGGTGAAGCCGGCGCGTTCGACCTTGCCGATCAGGCGGGCAATCTCCTTGGCGTGGAGCAGCAGTTTGCGGGTGCGGGTCGGGTCGGCCTTGATATGGGTGGAGGCGCTGACCAGCGGGGTGATGTGCATCCCAAGGATGAACAGCTCCTCCCCGCGCGTGATGACATAGGCTTCTTTGATGTTGGCGCGCCCACCACGGATGGCCTTCACTTCCCAGCCTTCGAGCACGAGCCCGCCCTCGAACCTTTCTTCGATGAAGAAATCATGATGGGCTTTGCGGTTCTGGACGATGCTCATGGGGAGGCCGGGGTTCGTTGCGTGATGCGCGGGCAAAAAGCTGAAGGTGATGCGTTAGAATCTTATATCTTATCAGTTTGACCGTTGCACCAATGGCCGATATTCAAAAGAAGGTTCTGATCGAATTCACGCCCGCGCAGATGTTTGCCCTGGTCGATAGCTGCGAGGACTATCCCCAGTTCATGCCGTGGTGCAGCAGTGTCCAGTTGCGTTCCCGTACCGACGAGATCACCGCCGCCACGCTGCACGTCAATTACCACGGCATCAAGACCCATTTCAGCACCGAGAATGCCAAGCGTTATCCTACCGATATGTTGATCCGTCTTACGGACGGCCCATTTACCCGCCTTGATGGCGGCTGGCATTTTACCCCCCTGGGGGAGGCCGCTTGCAAGGTGGAGTTCGAACTGCATTATTCGTTTTCAAGCCGCCTCCTCGAAAAAGTCCTTAACCCGGTGTTCAGCCATATTGGTAATACCCTTGTCGAGGTGTTTGTCAAACGCGCAAGCCAAATTTATGGAGTTTCACGGTCATGAGCGGTGAGTTCATTGAAATCGAAGTTGTCTATGCTTTGCAGAATTACCAGGATGTCATTATGGTGAAGATGCCGGAAGGAGCTACTGCGCGCGAGGCGGTGGAGGCATCCGGCCTGTTGCTCAAATACCCGGAAATTGAACTAGGCGAACGTAACAAGCTCGGCATTTACAATAAGCCCGCCAGGCTCGATACTGTACTGCGTGAGGGCGACCGGGTGGAAATCTACCGCCCGCTGATCGCTGACCCGAAGGCTGTGCGCAGGCAGCGCGCTGAGGAGGGCAAGGTAATGAAGCGGGGCGGCGGCGCGATGCGGGACGCTTGACCGGGTTTCAATCCTTGCCGCAAAACGCCTCGATCAGTTTTTTGGTACGCTCAGTTTCGGCAGCTCGTTCCTCGTCATCCAAAAACTTGCGCTCGCCGCTTTCGGTGAACCGGGAGATGCGCTGGCCATTGTTCAATGCGACATGTTGGGCACGGGCACGCTGGCAGCTCTGCTCGTCCTGCGCAGCGCGGGCAGCATTTTTTTCCGCCTTTTCCCGGGCTTCGGCCGCAGCGGCGCGGCGCTTGCGGAATTCTTCGTCGCGGTATGCGGCTTGGCTCTTTTTCAAGGCGGAAACCACTGCGGTGGGTTTTTCTAGTTCGGCATTACCTTTGCCGCTTTCAGCTTCGGGTTCGTCCAATGCCGGTTCGGTGTCTGTTGCGGGCGGCTGTGCCCGTTTGAACATTTGTACTTGGACGTTCGGCTGGTTCGGGGGAGGTGTATCCGAAAAATGCGTCGTACCGTCTTTGTCCTTCCACTGGTAGATCTGGGCGCTTGCAGACAGGGCAACAGCCAAGCCAAGAATGGGCGCGATAAATCGGGGCAGGAACGTGCATTTCATCGTTGTCTCTCCTGTAGCGCGGCTTACGCGGTCAGGTGGAGCTTTGTATAATGCACGTTTGCTCGAAAGGAAATAAGTCATGCGTGTGATCCAGAAGGCGCTGACATTCGATGATGTCCTTCTTGTCCCCGCCCATTCGGCAGTGTTGCCGCGCGATGTAGGGCTGAATACACAGGCAAGCCGCAATATCTGCCTCAACATTCCCTTGGTATCTGCGGCAATGGATACTGTCACCGAATCGCGGCTTGCTATTGCGCTCGCGCAGGAGGGCGGTATCGGCATCGTGCACAAGAACCTTTCCCCGGCAGAACAGGCCGCAGAGGTGCACAAGGTCAAGCGTTTCGAGTCCGGCGTGCTCAAAGATCCCGTGACTATCCCACCCACCATGACCGTGGGCGATGTCATCGCACTTCAGCACCAGCACCGGTTCTCGGGCGTACCAGTGGTTGAGAATGGCAAGGTAGTTGGTATTGTCACTAACCGCGACACCCGTTTCGAAACCCGGCTCGATCAGCCCGTACGCGAGATCATGACGCCGCAGGAACGCCTAGTGACAGTGCACGAAGGCGCAAACCTCGACGAAGCACGCGAACTGCTGCGCCTGCACCGTCTCGAACGGGTGCTCGTGCTCAACGATGCAGGCGAGCTTTGCGGCCTCATCACGGTCAAGGATATGATGAAGGCCACCGAATACCCGTTTGCTACCAAGGATGAACAAGGACGGCTGCGGGTTGGCGCGGCGCTTGGTGTCGGCGCGGGAACCGAAGAGCGTGCCGAACGGTTGGCAGAAGCCGGGGTCGATATGTTCGTCGTCGATACCGCCCACGGCCATTCGCAGGGCGTGCTTGACCGCGTGGCCTGGGTCAAGAAACATTTCCCGAACATCGACGTGGTCGGCGGCAACATCGCGACCGGCGAAGCTGCACTGGCACTTGTCGATGCCGGGGCAGACGGGGTCAAGGTCGGCATCGGACCAGGTTCCATCTGCACGACCCGCATCGTTGCAGGGGTTGGCGTGCCGCAAATCACTGCTATCGACCTCGTTGCCACTGCACTGGCAGGAACCGGTGTGCCGCTCATCGCCGATGGTGGCGTCCGCTTTTCGGGCGATATTGCCAAGGCCATCGCCGCTGGGGCCAATAGCGTAATGCTTGGTGGCCTTTTCGCGGGAACCGAAGAAGCACCCGGCGAAACGGTGCTTTTCCAAGGCCGTTCGTACAAGTCGTACCGTGGCATGGGCTCGCTCGGTGCGATGGAAAAGGGCGCGGCGGATCGTTACTTCCAGGACAGTTCCTCCAATATCGATAAACTTGTCCCTGAAGGCATCGAAGGCCGTGTGCCCTACAAGGGGCCGGTCGCGGCGGTCATTCATCAGTTAATCGGTGGGTTGCGCGCCTCGATGGGCTACCTTGGTTGCGCCAACATCACAACCATGCATGCGCAGGCGCAATTCGTCCAGATTAGTTCTGCCGGAATGCGTGAGTCGCATGTCCATGACGTACAGATTACCAAGGAAGCCCCCAACTACCAGGTCAGTTGAGCCGCCTTTCGCGGACGGTCATAGGGGATGCTGCCTTCGGTAGCCCAGATGGCATATAATTCCTTTTCATTTACCCAGTTGCCTACGTGCATGACCCACCAGAAAATCCTCATCCTCGATTTCGGCTCCCAGGTCACGCAACTCATCGCCCGCCGAGTACGCGAAGCCCACGTCTATAGCGAAATCCATCCTAACGACGTAAGCGGTGAGTTTATTCGAGCATTCGCGCCCCAGGGCATCATCCTCTCCGGCAGCCATGCCAGCACCTACGAGGATCATCAGTTGCGCGCCCCGCAAGCCGTATGGGAGTTGGGTGTCCCGGTATTGGGCATCTGCTACGGTATGCAGGCGATGGCCGTGCAGCTTGGCGGCGAGGTCAGTTGGTCCGACACGCGTGAATTCGGCTATGCCGAAGTGTGCGCGCATGGCCACGGTTCGCTGTTTGGCGATGCTGCAGATTTCATCAATGCCAAGAACCACGGTATGTACAAGGTGTGGATGAGCCATGGCGACAGGGTTATGAAGCTGCCTCCTGGTTTCGCCCTCATGGCCTCTACCGAAAGCTGCCCCATTGCCGGGATGTTCGACGCTACGCGGCGCTTTTTTGGCGTCCAGTTCCACCCGGAAGTCACCCACACCGTCCAGGGCGCGGCCATGCTCACCCGCTTTGTGCGGGACATCTGCGGCTGCGCGGGCGATTGGGTGATGGGCAACTACATCACCGAGGCCGTCAAACGCATCTGCGAGCAGGTCGGTGAAGAAGAAGTCATCCTTGGCCTTTCCGGCGGGGTCGATTCCTCTGTTGCAGCCGCGCTCATCTATCGCGCCATTGGGGATCGGCTTACCTGCGTTTTCGTCGACCACGGCCTGCTGCGCCAGAATGAAGCCCAGGTGGTCATGGACATGTTTGCCGGACGGATGCACGCCAAGGTCGTGCACGTCAATGCTTCGGCGCAATTCATGTCCAAGCTCGCCGCCGTCACCGACCCTGAGAAAAAGCGCAAGATCATCGGCCACGAATTCATTGAGGTCTTCCAAGCCGAAGCCCGGAAGCTCGGCAACGCCCGTTGGCTCGCGCAGGGGACGATTTATCCCGATGTCGTCGAATCCGGTGGCACGAAAACGCGCAAGGCGTCCACTATCAAAAGCCATCACAACGTCGGCGGGCTGCCCGAAACCCTCGGCCTCAGACTGCTGGAGCCGTTGCGCGAACTCTTCAAGGACGAAGTGCGCGAACTTGGCATTGCCCTCGGCCTGCCATACGAAATGGTCTACCGCCACCCCTTCCCAGGCCCCGGCCTGGGCGTGCGCATCCTGGGCGAAGTCAAAAAGGAATACGCGGATATGCTGCGCGCTGCCGATGCGATTTTCATCGACGAACTGCGTTCTACTATCGAGCCCCACAGCGGCAAAAGCTGGTACGACCTTGCTAGCCAAGCGTTTTCCGTCTTCCTGCCTGTTAGGAGCGTGGGCGTGATGGGGGACAGCCGCACCTATGAATACGTTGTGGCGCTCCGTGCCGTGCAAACCTCCGATTTTATGACGGCAGACTGGGTGGAGCTGCCTTGGGCGCTCCTGAAACGCGTGTCGAACCGCATCATCAATGAGGTACGCGGTATTAACCGCGTCACCTATGACGTGTCGAGCAAACCACCAGCGACGATTGAGTGGGAGTGAATAAGAAGGGACAGATCGCAATTACCCTTCTGTGTCGCCTTGTAGTTTGTTTACTATTGGCTCTATTGGTCGATGCTCCTCCAATTATATGAGATGACAACGTATTTTTGCCAGAATCGGTTTTTTGTCCTGCAGATTTAGTGATATTTAATTGTATGTAATAAGTACAACCATGGTGCACAAAAAATAATGCGTCTAACATTTTCAGAATGTCTGGGTATTAGATACGCTGGTTTTTGCATAATCGGGCAAATCAAAAGTGTGCGATAATGGGTAAAGGGAAGATTTTGACAAACAAAACGCTTGCTGATATAATGAAAAATTAGTACTTTTTGGGCAGTAGATCATGAAACGCACTTACCAACCTTCTGTTGTTCGCCGCAAGCGCACGCATGGCTTTCGAGTTCGTATGAAAACGCGCGGTGGCCGGGCAGTTATTCGCGCCCGCCGTGCCAAGGGTCGCCATCGCCTCGCCGTTTGAGTCCATGGATACGGGGCAGGGTTTTTGCCATGTTTACAGATTGCTGAAAACGGATGAGTTTTCATCCGTTTTTGCTTTTCGGCGTTCGTTGCGCGGCCGTTTCTATACGCTTTACTATCGGCCCAATGAACTGGCTACCGCCCGGCTGGGCGTGACGGTGGCCAAGAAACTGGCCAAGCGCGCCAACGGGCGTAACCTGCTCAAACGCATTGCACGCGAAGTTTTTCGGCGGCAGCGTGAAAACCTGCCGTCCTGCGATTTGGTCATTCGCCTGCACGCACCGGCGGGAACTGCGCGCCGTGCGGAACTCAACATGGATGTCAGGCAGTTGTTGGGTCGCCTTCCCGGAAACCGGGAGCACGCAGCTGGCGACGTCTTCACCTGAACATAGGTTTCCCCCGCTTTTTGTTGGGACGCAGTACGCCATTCGCGGGTATCATTACCGCCTTTGTGCGCTTTAATCTGCGCTTTTTCATTCTCGTCGTCTGCAAGGCTTTCTTCTCCGATGGAACAACGCCGCCTCATCCCACTCGTCATTTTCGTCCTGTCACTCGTGATGCTGTGGACAAACTGGGTCGAATACAATAAACCCGCTGCTACAGCGCCGCATGCCGCCGCTCCTTCCGCCGTTTCCACGCCTGAGTCCCAGGCTCCCGATGATTCGGTACCGGCGCCAGCCCGTGCCGCTACGCTCCCGACCATGGCTCCTGCCCCGTCCGCAGCACCACGGGTCAAAGTGGAAACCGACCTAATACGCGCAGAAATTTCTGCCAAGGGCGGTAGTATCGTCCGCCTCGAACTCGTGAAACACCGCTCTTCCGAGAACCCCAAAGAAAATGGCTATGTCATTTTAGATGATGGCGCTGCACATGTATTTGAGGCTCAATCCGGCCTGCGCATCGTGGATAAGGAAGGTCACCTGAAATTGTCTGGCGATTTAAACTTGCCTGATCATGTCTACACCATGTTTGAGTTACCCGACGGCAATCAGACGCTTGCCGATGACCAAAACAAACTAGTGGTGAGATTGAAGGCACCCGTGGTTGATGGTGTGTCTGTGACCAAGGTGATGACTTTCACCCGCGGCAGCTATCTGATCGACGTTGCCTACGAAATTCACAATGAAAATACCGTCCCATTGGCCATGTATGCTTATTACCAATTCCTGCGTGACGGCAAGCCTGCTGAAAAAACCAGCGGGGGGCTTTTTGGAGGCATACGGACGTTCATCGGCCCGGCCTTTTATACCGATGAGGGTAAGTTTCAAAAGGTTTCTTTCGGTGACATCGATGAAAACAAGGCCAAGTTCACCGCTAATGCCGACAATGGTTGGGTGGCGATCGTTCAGCATTACTTTGTCAGTGCCTGGCTGCCGCCGCAGAAGGAAGTGCGTCAGTATTTCACCAATAAGATTAACCGGGGCAGCTATACGGGTCACTACACGGCAGGCGCAGTCCTTGACCCGGTCACTGTTGAGCCTGGTGCAACAGCGCAGGTTGGGGCGCGTCTTTATGTCGGGCCACAAGACCAGCACAAGCTCGAAGAAATTGCCCCTGGCCTCAAGCTGGTGGTCGATTACGGCATCCTGACGGTTATTGCCGCCCCACTTTTCTGGCTGCTCTCATGGCTGCATTCGCTCACCGGCAACTGGGGGTGGTCTATCATTCTCGTGACGGTCATTGTCAAAGCGATCTTTTTCCCGCTTTCGGCGGCAAGTTACAAATCGATGGCCAAGATGCGCATGCTTGCGCCCCGTATGCAGCGGATGAAAGAGCTATACGGCGATGACAAACCCAAGATGCAGCAGGAGATGATGAATCTTTACCGCACCGAGAAAATCAATCCACTTGGTGGTTGTTTGCCCATCGTTGTGCAAATTCCGGTATTCCTCGCACTCTACTGGGTGCTGTTAGGCAGTGTTGAAATGCGGCAAGCGCCGTGGCTTGGTTGGATACAGGATTTGTCAGCGCGTGACCCTTATTTCATCCTGCCGCTCATCATGGGTGCCTCCATGTTGGTTCAGTTCAAGCTGAACCCAAGCCCGCCTGACCCCATGCAGGCCAAGATTATGATGGTAATGCCAATCATATTCACGGTCATGTTCCTATGGTTCCCCTCAGGGTTGGTGCTGTATTGGACGGTCAACAACCTCCTCTCCATTGGACAGCAATGGCAGATTACGCGAATGACTGAACGCGGTGGCAAAAAAACCGCTAAACCCGCTAACGATCCAAAAATCTGATTTTTAACGAACATAAAACCGCCGCAGGTATGTCCTCCGGCGGTTTTTGTTTTTCATTGGTACAAGTTCATTATCCGCGCAAAGCAATTAGCATCTCTGATATGGTAAATTCCAATTCAACCGAATCGCATGGGGGTGTGTGCCGAGCGTAGTAGTCCCGTTTGTATGGTGTGTCGGATTGGGGTAGGTTTACGGAGGCGAAGGTTCGCTTTTTCAACTCAACAGTATTTCCTGACCAAGAGGGGTTTTGGGCGGCTCAAAAGGTATTTTCTTATGAACAAGCGTTTTCGCTTTATTTTCGTTTTGTGGGTGCTTGGTTTTGTTTTGCTGCTTCCAGGGTGTAGCAGGGAATTGCAGCAGCAGCACGCTTTTATCAGTTTCTTGCAAAAGGACGTGATCCCGCGCAATAGCGGGTTCATCATTCCGAACTCGAACATGCGCAAAAAATTCGGTGTCTACGCAGCACACTATAGTGTCATCGTCGAGTACAACAAAACTATCTCTGAAAAAGTGAGCAAACCTCTGGAAAAGCTACAACGAGAATATCAGGAAACCGTAAAACCTGAATCAAGCGTTGAGGAGCGCAAAGAGGCTATCATCAAATATCGGGAGGCACTTCAGTTGATTAGGGAAACCCTTGATAAGGAGTTTGCTGCGGTCGAATCGAAACTTGCAACGTTGAACCAACCTGATGAAGTGAAAGAAGTTTATCTCCAGGCGGTTGAAAAACATGTACGTACCCCAGTCAAGAACCTTAAAATCTTGATTCCCTCAATCGAAACGATGCTGAACAAAAATCTGGACTTGTTGGATTACATCGCTGCCAATAAGGGTAAGGTAGAAATCAAGGATGGCATGATTCAGGTCGACAGGAATAAAAAAGACTACCAGTCGACGCTTGACCATCTCGATGGGATGCAAAAAGAAATCCGCGATATGGCGGATACCATCCAAACACGGTATGCTGAGTTTATGCGGCAGTCAGTCAGCAAATGAACGAACACAAGGATGTTTCACGTGAAACATCCTTGTGTTCGGAACCATTCAAAACCATGAAACAGACCGAATACCATAAGGTTAGGTCAACCTCGCTAAAACCAGATAGCCTTGCCCATGCCTTGTTTCATGCAGCGAAATTAGTCGCGGCCGTGCTCGAAGGAGCAAACCTTACCGAATACTACGAGCGTGTGATCCGTTCAAACCCCAATTGGGACGAAAGTGTACGTGGCGCAATCCGTGATTTGACCTGGAATTCACTGCGTGATTATGGCCGTGGCGATGCCATACTTCGCCATTTCCTTGGTAAACCGCTTCCCGTATCTATTCACGCTTTACTGTTGGTTGCAGTTTATCGTCTCGAACAACGTCCAGAGCAGGCACATACCTTGGTGAATCAGGCGGTGGATGCAGCCGCGCATCTGGCGGGGGGACTCAAAGGCGTGGTCAATGGTGTATTGCGTAATGTCGTGCGCCAAAAATCCAGTCTTGCAGCGTGGCGTGATGAGGATATTGCGGCTCGTTATGCTTATCCTGCATGGTGGATCAAGCGTGTCCGGTGCGAGCATGGGGATGATTGGGAAGCGATTCTTGCGGCAGGAAACATGCATCCCCCGATGAGTTTGCGGGTCAACCGTCGCCGTACCACAGTCGAGGGGTATTTGTCTGAAGTGGTCGATGCAGGGTTTGATGTAACGAGATTCGATAACGATGCTTTGCTCCTGAAGCATCCGCTACCTGTGTCAAAGTTGCCAGGTTTTGCCGAGGGTAGGGTTTCAGTGCAGGATGCCGGCGCACAATGGGCTGCACCGTGGCTGTGTGCGTGTGATGGGGAACGAGTGCTTGATGCCTGTGCTGCTCCTGGTGGCAAAGGTGCACACCTGCTGGAGCTCGCCGATGTTGAACTCACTGCACTGGAACTTGACCCAGTGAGGATTGAACGGATGCGCGACAATTTTGCCCGCCTCGGATTGGTTGCCAAAATAATGAATGTCGATTGCTGTGCATTGAATACTTGGTGGGATGGGCGACCATTTGACCGTATCCTTGCTGACGTACCATGTTCGGCTTCCGGTATCGTGCGGCGGCATCCCGACATCAAGTGGTTGCGGCGTGATAGCGACATTGGCAAATTTGTTGCACAACAGGCCAATATCATGAATGTGCTTTGGCAGACTCTGGCTGATGGTGGCACAATGCTCTATGTAACATGCTCGGTTTTTGACGACGAAAACCATCGTCAAATCGAGCATTTTCTTGCGCATCACCCAGATGCAGAACTGTTCATGCCGCAAACTTGCTCGATACATTCCCTGTTGCCGACGGCCAACCATGATGGCTTTTATTATGCATGCCTGCGCAAAGAAGCTAGGCGTGCCTAAGCCACTGCATTGCTCGTTACTGTTTGTCGCGTTCCTGGCAATTGCGTCGGTTCCTGCGAGAGCTGGCGATGCCAGCGTCACTCATGCCAAGATCGTTTTGTCTGAAGAAGGATACGTGCTCAATGCGGATTTCAGTTTCGACCTCAATCAGAAATTGATCGATGCCTTGGAGCATGGTGTGGCGTTGTATTTCGTTACCGAACTGCGGGTTGAGCGCCCACGTTGGTATTGGTTCGACAAACTGATCGTTCACCGCCAGCTCGAATACCGGCTTGCCTACCATGCGATGACCCGTAGTTACCGACTCAATATTGGGAGTTTGCACAGGAACTTCGACTCGCTGGCGGATGCTGTACATACTATGGAGCGCATTCGCAATTTGTATGTGGCTCCTCCAGGGACATTCAATACCAATGATAAGTATGAAGTGACGTTGCGTTTTTTCCATAATACCGCCCTACTTCCCAAGCCTTTTCAACTCTCCGCCTTATCCAATGGTAAATGGGATCTTGGTACGGGTTGGATAAAATGGTTATTCACGTCCGAAATGGCAAACTCTGAAGGTGCAGCAGCAGCGCAACCAGAAGAGAAATTGTCGGGGGATGCGGCTCAGAGAGAGATGGTTACGAAAGAATGAAAAACATCGCGGTTGCCATTGCCGCTATCTTGGCGGCCATTTCACTCTATCTCCTAGCTTCGGCTAGTGCCAGCACCGGGTTGTTCAGCGGCTCGTTTCCTATCCTGCTTGCGATCTACGGAATAGTCACGGTGACGTTGGCGGCGACGGTTGTCTATCAGCTTATCCGCCTGTGGCGCGAGTACCATAACCGACGCTTTGGTTCGCGACTCAAGTACCGATTGGTAATGATGTTTGCATTAATGGCGCTTTTGCCGGGTCTGTTGGTGTACGCAGTGTCGCTCCAGTTTGTCGTGCGCAGTATCGAATCCTG
The DNA here is from genome assembly GCA_009781085.1 of Betaproteobacteria bacterium. GTDB lineage: Bacteria > Pseudomonadota > Gammaproteobacteria > Burkholderiales > Rhodocyclaceae > WRNU01. The sequence continues at coordinate 8,053 of WQYV01000047.1, read as the reverse complement.
GTTTGATGTACGGGTCGATTCCGCCCTTGAAGGCGGCGTTGCCCTTGGCCGGGACGCGCTCGACTATCTCGTTGTGCAGCTCAAGGACAAGGCTGCTGCTATGACCATGGATATCGAAAACCAACCAGGTATTTCAGCAACCCAGGTCAATCGCCTGCGCGAATGGGCTGGGGTTGGTAGCGTTACCGTGTTTAGTGCCAACGGGCAGGTACTGGTCAGTTCGATTGACGGCGATATTGCCCATTTGCTACCGGAAGCCCCCCAGCCCCATGAGTTGCACCGCGCTTCCCAGGAACGTGGCTTGAGCGTGACCGAGGTGGCTTCCGATGGGCGGTGGGTTATCCGCGTCCTGGTCCCGCTCGAAGGGCGCGGCCTTGCAAAAGGATCCCGTTTGCTGCAGCTGACCCAGCCCGTTCCGGAAACCTTCAGCCATAACGCCAGTGCAGTAGAGGAGGCTCGCCGCGATTACCGGGAACTGAGCTGGGCACGTACCGACCTAAAGCGTATCTATTCATTGACTTTGACCCTGACCCTGCTGGCAGCGCTGTTTGCCGCTATTGCAATCGCTTTCGTCCTTGCCCGGCGGCTTGCCGCACCGTTGCGCATTCTCGCCGAAGGCACTGAGGCCGTTGCCCAAGGCGACTTCAGCCCGCGTCGGGCTTTGCCTGCCAGGGACGAGTTAGGGATACTGACTCACTCCTTCAACCAGATGACCCGCCAGCTTGATGAAGCACGTGCGCAGGCCGAAAACAGCCGGGTCGAAGTCGAATCCGCCCGTGCCTACCTTGAGAGCGTGTTGACGCACTTGTTGGCGGGAGTCCTGGTTTTCAGTACGGAGGGCGAACTTCGCGCTGCCAATCGTGGCGCGCTCGACATCCTTGCTGATGAACTCGGCAGTTTCGAGGACATCGCGCTTGCAGACTGGCCACGGCATACGGTGCTGCGCGACGCGCTTTTGGAAGGTTTTGCTTCCCACGAAGGCGACTGGCAAACCGAACTGGAAATCCCTCGCCCCGACAATCCCCCGATGACCTTGCTGATACACGGTTCGCGCTTACCTGAAACTACGGGGGGAGGGCTGGTGGTGGTGTTCGATGACATTACCCGGCTGATCGAGGCACAACGCACGGCAGCCTGGGCAGAGGTTGCCCGGCGGCTCGCGCATGAAATCAAGAACCCACTAACCCCGATCCAACTGTCCGCCGAGCGGCTAGCCATCAAGCTTTCTCCAAACCTCAATGATGCGAGTCGGCGAATGCTCGAACGTTCGACCCTGACCATTGTAAATCAGGTGGAAGCCGTCAAGAATTTGGTTAACGCTTTCCGTGATTACGCACGTTTGCCCGCGCCAATACTTGCGCCGCTCGACCTTGGCGAACTTTTACATGAAATCCTTGTTCTTTATGAAAACACATCGGCGAAAGTCGTACTGCAAATACCCATTGATTTGCCGAAAGTAATGGGAGATGCTTCGCAAATTCGCCAGATTGTTCACAATATGTTGCAAAATGCGTTGGACGCATTGACGGACCGGGATAATGCTGAGATCGTGCTGACAGCGCACGGAGAAGGCGATTGGGTGCTGTTGTCATGTCAAGACAACGGGCCAGGTTTCCCGCCGGAAGTGCTGGCGCGTGCATTTGAGCCTTATTTTACGACTAAGGCTAAGGGGACGGGGCTGGGTTTGGCAATGATTAAAAAGATTGTTACAGAACATGGCGGTGAGGTAAAAATCGCCAATCGAGACGGCGGGGGCGCAGGGTTGCGCATCCGTTTCCGTACAATTATGACAAAAAATTAATTCTGAATATGGCAAAGATACTTATCGTTGACGACGAAATCGGGATTCGCGAATTGCTCTCCGAGATACTTCGCGACGAAGGGCATGACATCATTTTGGCCGAGGATGCTGCTACGGCACGGGCGATACGCAATGCATCCTGCCCGGATATGGTTTTGCTCGACATCTGGATGCCTGATACCGACGGCATTACCTTGCTCAAGGAATGGGCGGTAGCTGGACAATTGACCATGCCAGTGGTGATGATGTCCGGCCATGGCACGATCGACACTGCGGTAGAAGCGACCCGCATCGGCGCAATCGACTATCTTGAAAAACCCATTGCCCTGCAAAAGCTACTTTCCGCAGTCAAGCGCGGCCTACAGCGTCAACCGGCAGTACCTGTCCCCGCGGCGCTCACCTTGGCGGCTTTCCCGGATTCGGCGCCTTTGCGCGAGCTGTACCGCTGCTTGCGGCAGGCTGCCGGGCAATCGCGCTTGATACTGCTCCAAACCGGGCCAGGCCACTTGGCCGAGCTTGCTGCCCGCAGCTTGCAGACACCTGGCATGCCTTGGTTCGATCTTGGCGCGTTCGACGGTGCATTCGATCCAACGCGGTTGACCGCGTTCCAAGGTGGGCAGCTTTATCTTTCTGCCCTGGAGCGGCTGTCGCGTTCCCAACAAAAGAATTTGACTGCTATTGTCGACCGCCTTGAACGATATGATCTCCGGTTGCTCGTTGCCAGTGGTTCGAACCGTGAAGAACTGCTGGCCGCCGGATGGGATTCCGCCTTGGTCGAGCGCCTTTTCTCCCATGTGCTGATGAGCGTTCCCACGCTCGCTGATATCCACGTTGATTTGCCCGAATTGGCTTGCCGCATCCTGCGCCATCTTGTCGATACCAAAGAAGTACCGCTGCGCCGTTTTTCACCCGCAGCCCTGTCCCAATTGCGTCGGCGCGACTGGCCGGGCGGCTACGGCGAACTGGTTGCCACGATCCGCAACTTGGCGCAGGTTTCGACAGAAGAAGAAATCAACTTGCCTGAAAACGGCCTGCACGTCTCGGATACCTCGGCGGCTTACCCAGTTTCGTTTGACTTGCCTTTGCGCGAAGCGCGCGAGGTATTCGAGCGGATGTACTTTGAATATCACCTGCGGTTGGAGCGTGGCAACATCACCAAACTGGCACAAAAAACTGGGCTCGAACGCACCCATCTTTACCGCAAGCTCCGGCAACTTGGCCTACATAGTGGGCGGCATCACGAAGAAAGCTGAATACGGGCTCGGCGTAAATAGGATCGTTACCGCCGTTTCTTGCCGCAAGCTACCTCTCGTTTCCTCCACAGCCTGCAAAACGCGTAGAATCAGCCATTCCTTGCCCATGCGAAGGCTCTGGTGAACATCATTATTCTTGGTGCAGGACAAGTCGGTGCATCTGCCGCAGAAGGGCTGGTTTCCGAGGCCAATGACATTACCCTCGTTGATACTGACGCGGAGAGCCTAGCCGAGCTGCACAGCCGCTTCGAAATACGCACCGTATGCGGCAATGCTGCCTCGCCTTCAGTGTTGCGTGAAGCAGGCGCTGACAATGCCGACCTGTTGATTGCAGTCACTCAGTCCGACCAAACAAACCTGTGTGCCTGCAAGATTGCCCGGACGCTTTTCAACTTGCCTACCCGCATCGCCCGCCTGCGCTCGGCCGACTTTGCTGATTGCCCAGAATTACTCGATAACAGCAATTTTGCGGTGGATTTCTCCATCTGCCCGGAACAGATCGTCACTGATTACATTCGTCGCCTGATTGATTTTCCAGAGGCGTTACAAGTACTTGACTTCGCGGGTGGGTTGGTCAACCTTACCAGTGTCATTGCACATGAAGGCAACCCACTGGTTGGGCGTCCGTTGCTCGATTTACGCACCCAATTGCACAAAATGGATGCGCATATCGCGGCAATTTATCGTGCGGGCCACCCCATCATACCTTCTGACCAAACCATCATTATGCCGGGGGATGAAGTTTTTTGCCTCGCCGCAAAGCACCACATCCGCGCATTCATGCAGGGCCTGCGGGGCGTGACCTTACCCATGCGGCGGGTCATGATCGCCGGTGGCGGCAATATCGGCTCGCGCCTGGCGATTTCGCTCGATAGCGATTTCAACGTCAAGGTCATTGAAGTTGATGCCCAGCGTGCCGAAAAGCTTGCTATCAACCTACATAACGCATTGGTTTTGCATAGCAACGTCACTGACGAAAAACTGCTTGAAAACGAAGGGATCGACGAAACTGACCTGTTTGTTGCGCTCACTAATGACGAAGAAGACAATATCATGTCGGCCACGCTTGCTAAGCGCATGGGTGCACGTCGCACGTTGGCGCTCGTCAACCGCAAGAGCTATGTCGGCCTGCTCGAAGGGGGTTTGATTGACATCGTCATCTCACCCGCGCAAGCTTCCATCGGTGTGCTGCTTACCCATGTGCGTCGGGGGGATGTCGTGGCCGTGCACAGCCTGCGGCGCGGCGCTGCGGAAGCGCTCGAAATCGTTGCGCATGGACAGCGCAACGATTCCAGGGTGGTCGGGCGCGCCATTGGCGAAATTCACCTACCCGAAGGCGTTACGATCAACGCTATCGTGCGTACCTCCCCCGAAATGAATGGAAACTACGAGGTGCTCATTCCAAACACTGACACAATGATCGAAACTGGGGACCATGTCATTGTGTTTTGCCCACACAAAAGTTTAGTAAAAAAAATCGAAAAACTGTTTCAGGTTGGTTTCACTTTTCTGTAGATGTTGCGAATACCGTTTCGCGCCTATGCCGCGCCGCTCAACGCCCTTGGCCTGATTATTGCCATTTTCGGGATGCTGATGCTGTTCCCGCTCCTAGTGTCGCAATACCTAGAAGATGTCGCGGTCAAAGCGTTTGACCGCGCGTTTCTTGTGACCTTCTTTAGCGGTGTGGCGCTTTTTGCACTGACCTACCGTTACCGCCGCGACCTGAGGGTGCATGACGGATTTTTTCTTGTTGCTGCGACTTGGCTGATACTGCCTGTGTTCGGTGCCATGCCAATATCGGCGCAAGTGCCCACGCTTTCCGTCATCAAGGCATATTTTGAAGCTACCTCCGGTTTAACCGCCACTTCCGCGACCGTCCTCTCCGGCGTCGACAAACTGCCTTTATCAATCAACCTGTGGCGCGCTTTCCTGCACTGGATCGGCGGCATGGGGATCATCGTACTGGTAGTCGCCATCCTGCCATTGCTCGGTATCGGCGGACGGCAGGCCGCCAATACCGAAATCCCCACGCCGATGAAGGAGAGCAGCCTCACCCCCCGCATCGCCGAAACCGCCAAAGGGTTATGGGGCACATACATCTTGCTCACCGTGGTGTGTTGCCTTGCGTTCCTGTTGGCAGGGCTGGATGGATGGGAAGCACTCATCTGGGCCTTCACTACCGTAGGATTAGGCGGTTTTTCCAACCACGACGCTTCACTAGGTTGGTACAACAATGGCGCAGTCGAATTTATCGTTGCATTTTTTGCGGTTGCCTCAGCGTTGAATTGGTCAACGCATTACCTTGCGCTTTCGCGGCGCTCATTTAAACCCTACCTCCGCGACCCGGAAATCCCGCTTTTCTTCGGCGTTGCATTTGTCAGCATCGTCATGCTGGTGGCTTACCTGATGTACAGCGACTACAACGCTGGGTTTTTCGGTACCCTGCGCAGCGTCAGTTTTCATGTGTTTTCACTGGCCTCTTCAATTGGGTTAAGCACGGGCGATTTCGATCACTGGCCAGTATTCGGCCAGCTCTGGATACTCTTTCTGAGTAGTTTCATGCCCTGTTCCGGATCGGCAGGTGGTGGCATCAAAATGCTGCGCGCAATTATCCTCTACAAACAAGTATGGCGAGAGTTCATCCGCTCGTTGCATCCTAACGTCGTGCGCCCAGTGCGAATCTCCGGCAAACCTGTAGGGGAAGGGGTGCTGCATGCCGTGCTGGCTTTCAGCTTTATGTACATGATCAGCATCGCTGCGCTAACCCTGCTGCTCACAGCAAGCAAGCTGGATCTCGTCTCCTCCTTTTTAGCCGTCGTCACCTGCCTTAATAACACCGGTTCTGGCCTTAATTGGGTCGGTGCCTCTTCTACTTACCGAGATTTAAACGATTTTCAGATAGCCATACTCTGCTTTACGATGGTTCTGGGGCGGCTGGAAATCTTCACACTGCTTGTGGTGTTTACACCGGCATTCTGGCGGCGGTGATAAAACGTCGGTGCGAAAGGCTTGAATGAACCCGCCGCAACGCTTAACACCTATTCGAACTCTTCCATGTCAACCACAAAGTTCGTTTTGCTCGGCCAGTGAAGCTTGATAATCAGATTGTCCTGTCTATCCACGAGCGTGACAGGTGCGCGCCCGAGGACGTCACTCAGCTCCAGGTATAATCGATTGTAGAACTTGGTGTTCGGGCCCGTTCGTGGATCAAATTTCATTGTGACCTGGAATCGGTAGTCTTTCCTTCCATCAGCCACTGCGACATCTGCCTTCTCCAGGACGATGCTGCTTTTCCTGAAGATTTTCTCGATGCGTTCCTGTACCTTCGCGAACTCTGGTGGCGGCGCGGATTGGGCACAGACCGCAGCAACATCGCTGAAAAGAACGCAAGTGCCGATAACGGCGCTCAAAAATGCGCGAATCAGGGAGCCCATCACCGCGGTGCTCACTTCTGCGCCTTGTTTTCAGGCTGTATTCGGTTGTATTGGTACAGGTTGTAGGTTCCCATGATTGTTGGCAACAATGATTGTTCCTGGTCTTTTACCGCTTCCATTTCGATGAGCAACCGTTTTTCCGTGTCATAGAGGCGCAGCAAATCGCCGTGCCGTTCCCAGGCGGATACGTTTCCCAATGCTTTCAGGAAGGCATCCTCCCACTCCATGCCGACAATACAGGCGCGGCGGGTAGAAATCAGCCTTGAAAAAGAAACTTGGTTACTTGTCTGGAGATAATTCCCCGCAATCCAATTACAGCCCCCGTAGCCTTGAACGCGCCCATCCATCAGGCGTAGATAAGCCTTCTCGCTCCCTTCAGGAGTCGCCGCTGCGGGAGATTTCCACCCTTCCAGCCAGATAGGTCGCCAGACCTCACCCGTGATAGGCATCGTCTGGGTATGCGCGCAGGCAGCCATGAAAACGGTCAAAAAAACCGCTAAAGCAGAACGAATCATCGAATTCTCCTTTCATTCAGGGTTACACCCTGTGCGTCTGTGTACATCACGCTGAAATTTTCGTCCTTCGTTGATTGTAGGAGTTTCCTTGCTGTTCCATTGGGGCAGTACCATTACCTCTACCCCTTTGTACCAGCGATTTTACTTGCTGCATGCCAAAATTTCGGCGGTTAGAGCGGTTTTGATTTAAGTGTTTACACATGTTATACTGAAATCCTCTGTATGGAGGGTTTCTCATGCATGCTTATTCACAAGATTTGCGTGATCGCGTGTTACGTGCGCTGGAACGAGGGGAAAGCCCCAGCGAGATTGCCCGGCGTTTCGAGGTCAGCCGCGTGTGGGTCTACGATGTCAGGAACCGTTTCCGTGACCGGGGCGAGCGTTGCAGCCACCCAATTGGTGGGCAGCGCCGGTCGCGCATCGCGCATTTGGAGGCGGGTATCCGTGCCTGGATACAGGCAGAGCCAGACCTGAGCCTGGCGCAACTGTGCCAACGGGTGGCCCAGCAGGGCATACAGATCAAAGTGGCGGCGTTGTGGCACCAGCTCGACAAATGGAAGCTGAGCTTTAAAAAAAACGCTGCACGCCAGCGAGCAAGGGCGTCCCGACGTGCAACTGGCACGCCATGAGTGGCGGCAGGCTCAGGGGGCATGGGACCGGGCCCGCTTGGTATTCCTTGATGAGACGTGGGCCAGCACCTGCATGACGCCTACGCGGGGACGCTCCCAACACCAGTCAGTCCCACGAAAGGGAGGCAAACCATGAGCAAACTCGGCAAAGACCTCAAAACGATGTGTATGCGTAACAAGGGCGGAAGCGAAGCGACCCAGGCCGCGCGCTTCCTCACGCTCCCGACAACTGCGGGCGAGCGGTTATAACAATTTGCGTGCGCCTAACGAATAAGATAACCGGCACAGCGTAGCTGTGTCAGGCTGCTGACAAAGCCGCCAAGGCGGGCCTCCCTCTTGAGGGAGGTGGCACGCCGAAGGCGTGACGGAGGGAGTTCAACGCTTGGATACGCTCAATAGCCAAACAACCTGCCACCCGAAC
>WQYV01000046.1 GCA_009781085.1 Betaproteobacteria bacterium | reverse complement strand
GGTGAGGGTCTGTTGGCACCCTACATGCTCTTCGTTGTTCAACCATCTGTTTGCGTTCCCTATTTTGCTAGGAGGTTGTCATGTCAAGACTCAAATCCGCTGCCACTTTGGCGTCCGTTGCCGCTCTTGCTTTCTGCGTTGTGACCCCGGCGTTCGCACAATCGTTGGCACAAAAGCAGAAATACGCTGAGGAGGAAAAAGGACTGTCCGAGTATATAAAAAAGACAAACGAAGAATGCAAAATGAATTTGGATGCAAAGTTCGATTGGAGCGCCATCAAGTACCAGGAGCTGTGGCCGTCCGGTCATACGCCATCTGCGGTATGTGGAGCAGCAGTAGCGGGTATCCGTGACGTCTGCCGGGTATCGGGAGATGCAATGAAAGCTGTGCAAAGCAATGTCAAGGGCGTGATCTGCAAAGAAGCCCCTCCTGGTGGGTTCTCTTTCAAGAACGGTATATTGGTGTACGGAATGGATCTCACAAATGACGCCAATACAGCGGATAGGACGCGTAAATTCCTGATGGATAATCTTTGATCTTTTATGAATCCAGTCGCATGTTTTATTGCGAGTGGAATCCGCGGCTTGTATAGATGCGGTGGGGTCGCTATGCGCACCTCACCGCATATTTATTTTTTTCCTAGGAGAATGCCATGTTAAAGCTCAAATCCGTTGCTACTCTTGTATCCGTTGCCGCTCTTGCTTTCTGCGTTGTGACCCCAACTTTCGCGCAATCGCTAGCACAAAGGGAGAGATACGCTTCTGAGGATAAAAGACTATCCGAGCAATATGCCAAACCAACAATGAACAAATGTAAAATAAATATAAATGTAAGATTAGATTGGAGTACATTCAAGGACGAGAGTCCCCCTGATAATATAGCTCCGTCCTCCCATTGCGGAGCCGCACTAGAGGGTATCAGTGACCTCTGCTCAGTATCGGAAGATGCGATGAAAGCCGTGCAAAATAAGGTCACAGGCGTGACCTGCAAAGAGGCTCCCCCTGGTGGCTTATCTTTCGAAAACGGCGTATTGGTGTACGGAATAGACTTCAAAAATGATGCCAATGTGCGGGAAAATGTACGTAAATTCCTGATGGAGAAGCTTTGATATTTTACGAATCCGGTCGCATGTTTTATTGCGAGCGGATTCCACAGATCATATAACACAGATCGTATAGATGCGGTGAGGTTGTACGCGTACCTCACCGCATATGAATTTACGGAATGGGTTGAATGGGCACTATATTAGAGCAGTTTTGGTTCAAGCGGATACAAAACTCCCCTCTCCCATAATCGAAAACGCTCTAACCCTCACGTCCCGAAAAACTCTTTGACTTTGTCCATCCACGATTTTGCTTTTGGGTTGTGATGATCCGCGTTGCTGGAGGAGATTTCGTCGAATTCTCTGAGCAGTTCGCGTTGGTGCTCGGTGAGGTTGACTGGCGTTTCTACCAGGACGTGGCAGAGCAGGTCGCCGTGCGACTGCGTGCGCACGTTCCGGATGCCTTTGCCGCGCAGGCGGAAGACTTTGCCGCTTTGTGTTTCCGGCGGGACTTTTAAGCGTGCCATGCCATCCAAGGTGGGAATTTCGATCTCCCCGCCAAGCGCAGCAGTGGCGAAACTGATCGGCATCTCGCAATGCAGGTCATCGTGCTCGCGCTCGAACATCGAGTGGCTGCGAATGTGGATCTCTACATAAAGGTCGCCGGACGGGCCACCGTTGACTCCCGGCTCCCCATGGTTGGCGTGACGCAGGCGCATGCCTTCATCGATGCCGGCGGGAATTTTGACTTCGAGGGTCTTTTGCCGTTTTACACGGCCCGCGCCCCCGCACTCGCGGCATGGTTCAGGAATAATGCGGCCACTACCGTGGCATCGGGGACAAGGCTGCTGGAGCGAGAAAAAGCCCTGTTGGATGCGCATTTGGCCGGAGCCGCCGCAACTCGGGCAGGTAGTGGCGTGTGTTCCGGGCTTCGCACCGGTGCCGTGGCAGTTTTCGCATTCTTCGATGGTGGGAATGCGGATGGTTTTTTCCGCACCGCGCGCCGCTTCTTCGAGGGTGATTTCAAGGTTGTAGCGCAAATCTGCGCCGCGATAGACGTTCGAGCGATTGCGCCCGCCACCATTGCCGCCGAAAAGGTCGCCAAAAATGTCGGAAAAGGCATCGCCGAAACCCTCGAAGCCGCCACCGAACCCACCCGTACCACCCATTGAGGGGTCGACGCCTGCATGGCCGAAGCGGTCATAAGCGTCACGCTTTTTGGCATCGGAGAGTATTTCGTAGGCTTCCTTGGCTTCCTTGAATTTTTCTTCGGCGTCCTTGTTGCCCGGGTTGCGATCCGGGTGGTACTTCATTGCCAGCTTGCGATATGCCTTTTTGTTGGTGTCATCGTTGGCATCGCGGTTGACTCCGAGGAGGGCGTAGTAGTCTTTTTTGGGCATGATCGCGTTGCTGAAGATACGGCAACGGGGATGGTGTGCATCCCCGTTCCAATTGGAATAAAAACGTCATTCAGACAGAATGTAGCGAGATTACTTCTTGTCCTTCACCTCGGTAAATTCGGCATCGACCACATCGGCTCCGGATGCCTTACCATCGTTGCTGTTTACGTTGCTATTGCCCGGCTGCGCACCGGTTGCCTGCTGCTGCGCGTACAGTGCCTCGCCCAGTTTCTGGCTCGCGGAGGCGAGCGCCTGCAACTTGGCTTCGATGCGAGCCTTGTCGTCACCCTTGATCGCTTCTTCGGCTTCCCCGATCGCTTCTTCAATCTTGTTTTTGTCGTCGGCACTGAGCTTGTCACCGTATTCCTTGAGCGCCTTACGGGTAGCGTGGATTGCGTTGTCGCATTCATTGCGGGTGTTGACCAAGTCGCGCGTTTTCTTGTCCTCCTCGGCGTGGGCGACAGCATCCTGCATCATGCGCTGGACTTCCTCGTCCGAAAGACCCGAGTTGGCTTTGATGGTAATCTTGTTTTCCTTGCCGGTTGCCTTGTCCTTGGCCGAAACATGCAGGATGCCGTTGGCGTCGATGTCGAAGGTGACCTCGATTTGCGGCATACCGCGCGGTGCAGGCGGGATGTCGGAGAGGTTGAACTGACCCAGGCTCTTGTTGCCGGCAACCATCTCGCGTTCGCCCTGCAACACATGGATGGTGACGGCAGATTGATTGTCATCGGCAGTGGAGAAAACTTGGCTCGCCTTAGTGGGGATAGTGGTGTTCTTCTGGATGAGCTTTGTCATCACGCCGCCTAGGGTTTCGATGCCGAGCGAGAGCGGGGTAACGTCGAGCAAGAGCACGTCCTTGACATCACCCTGCAAGACGCCGCCTTGGATGGAAGCGCCTACGGCAACGGCTTCGTCGGGGTTGACGTCCTTGCGTGGCTCCTTGCCGAAGAACTCCTTCACCTTTTCCTGCACCTTAGGCATGCGCGTCTGGCCACCAACGAGGATCACGTCGTCGATGTCAGTGACTTTAATGCCCGCGTCTTTGATGGCAGTGCGGCAAGGTTCGATGGTGCGTTCGATGAGGTCTTCGACCAGCGCTTCAAACTTGGCGCGGGTGATCTTCATCGTCAGGTGCTTGGGGCCTGATGCATCAGCTGTGATGTAGGGCAGGTTGATTTCGGTTTGCTGGCTGGAGGAAAGCTCGATTTTGGCTTTTTCAGCGGCTTCTTTTAGGCGTTGCAGGGCGAGCACGTCGTTCTTGAGGTCGACGCCCTGCTCTTTTTTGAACTCGGTGACGATGTAGTCGATGATGCGCTGGTCAAAGTCTTCGCCGCCCAGGAAAGTGTCGCCGTTGGTGGAGAGCACTTCAAACTGGTGCTCGCCGTCGATGTCGGCAATTTCGATGATGGAGATGTCGAAAGTCCCGCCGCCAAGGTCATAGACAGCAATCCTGGAGTCGCCTGGTTTCTTGTCCATACCGAAAGCGAGCGCCGCTGCTGTGGGCTCATTGATAATGCGGCGCACTTCCAGCCCCGCGATTTTGCCCGCATCCTTGGTGGCTTGGCGCTGGCTGTCGTTGAAGTAGGCGGGGACGGTGATAACGGCCTCTGTGATTTCTTCGCCAAGGTAATCCTCGGCAGTTTTCTTCATCTTGCGCAGCACTTCGGCAGAGACTTGTGGCGGAGCGATTTTTTTCTTGTGCACTTCTACCCAGGCATCGCCGTTGTCGGCCTTGATGATATCGAAAGGCATCAGGTCGATGTCCTTTTGCACTTCCTTTTCTTCAAAGCGGCGGCCAATCAGACGCTTGACCGCAAAAAGGGTGTTTTGTGCATTGGTGACAGCCTGGCGCTTCGCGGGCGCGCCAACCAGGATTTCACCATCGTCGGAGTAAGCCACTACAGACGGCGTGGTACGTGCACCCTCAGAGTTTTCGATGACTTTGGGCTTGCCGCCTTCCATGACCGAAACACAGCTATTGGTAGTTCCGAGGTCGATGCCAATGATTTTGCTCATAATGTTAGGTTCCTTTGGTAATTCGGTTTCGGGCTGCGTTTCCGACCCGGGGACGAAGCAAATATGGGGTGGCGCGGCGCACTTTCAAGACCCAAGCTTCAAGTCTTTGCTTTGGAGACCGTGACCATTGCGGGACGGATGACACGCCCGTGCAGCAAGTAGCCTTTTTGCAGAACATTGATGACGGTGTTAGGTTCGGCCTCGGACTCGGCCACGCCAATGGCTTGGTGCTTGTTAGGGTCGAATTTTTGGCCGAGTGGATTTTCTTCGGTCAGGTTTGCGCTTTCGAACGCTGCGGCGAGTTGCTTGAGGGTGAGTTCCACGCCCTCGCGTAGGTGCTCCGCCGTCTGGCTCTCAACAGCCAGCGCTGTTTCCAGACTGTCTTTGACAGGTAGCATCGCCCCGGCGAATTTTTCGGCGGCGAATTTCGATGCCTTAGCGACCTCTTCCTGCGCACGGCGATGCATGTTTTCAGTTTCCGCTTTTGCCCGTAACCAGGCGTCGTGGTGTTCCATGGCGCGTTTTTCGGCTTCGGCGAAGCGCGCTTCCATGTCCTTGAGCATGGCTGCGAGGTCGACGCGTGGTTCAGCGGGTGGCTGTGTTTCAGGTTCGGCTGGATGCGTTTCTATGTCATTGGTGGCAGCGGCAGGGGCAACGTGCGGTTCGATGGGTGGCCGTGTTTGGGTTTCGGTTGGGTGCATGTTCTTGGCGGTAACTGTGGAACCGACGTGTGGCGGTTCGGCAGGCGGTCGCGTCCCTGCCCTGGCCGGGTGTATTTCGGTATTCCTGGTGGCGGTAGCGGGGGCGACGCGTGGTGGTTCGGTGGCTCGCTTGAACAGTTTTTCGGCTTCGGCAAGGCGTGCTTCCGCATCCCTATACGCGGTGGCAGGGTCAAATTTTTTTGTAGGCGGCGTGGGGGAAGACGACTCGGTTTTCACAGTCCCAGCGGGCACGGTGGTTTCGGCAGGCCGGGGTGCGCCTGGGGGCGCGGGTCGATGGGGTTGCATGGGCAATCAATCCTCAATATGCGTTCCAAGCCTCTTAACTTGGGGTGGTACGGGAAATTTCAAGTCCTGTCGGGAAGATGCTTCTTAGAAGGCTTGTGGTTGAAAAGGGAACAGATGATACGTTTGACCACCGGTGGATAAACAAAGACAAAGCGAAAATGACTTCACTTTAGGTAACAAACATCATGCCCAGTTGCCGCTGCGCTCAAATTTGCGCGTGCGGAGCTGAAACCTGAATGTGAACGGGTAAAGAAGAACCCTGAGGACAATTTCCGTGTGTTTGTTTTTGAATCTGACCAGTACAACGCCGAACTCACCCGTGTGGATACCGCCATTGCTTGCCGCAATGCCCTGGCCGCACTTGACAAGGTTTCTGGAATCACGCTGGAAAATTGGGAAATCGAACTGCATGACTGACTAAAAATAGCAAAGCATGCCTTACCAAACTTTTTCGAGGAAAGATTCATGCTTTTCTATGATTTTTCGGGTGTGTCAGTTTCATTGCACAGGACTAAAATTATATATATCACTCACTAAAACAGTTAAAGGTGACGCCGTGAATATCGGCCCCCAAACCACCCTTCGGCTCGGTTGCGGTTCTGAATCCGGCCATGATTCCGTTGACATGCACGGCAGCAGACATCATTTTGAATCCACCGCCCGGTTCGTTGCATGGGTGCGTGCGGCAGCGCCCTATATCCATGCCTTTCGCGGCAAGACTTTCGTCGTGGGTTTCGGCGGCGAGGTGGCTGCGGGCAAGCTGGCGCAGAGCCTAGCTTATGATTGTAACCTGCTCGCGGCGCTCGGCATCCGGTTGGTGCTAGTACATGGGGCGCGGCCACAGATCGACGCAGAGGTGATGCGGCGGGGGTTGGAGTCACGTTTTCATAAAGGGCTGCGCGTAACCGACCCAGCGGCGATGGAATGCGTGAAGATGGCGATGGCAGTAACGCGCTTCGAGGTGGAGGCACTGCTATCGCAAGGATTGCCCAATACGCCGATGGCGGGTGGTTACATGCGGGTGACGGGCGGTAATTTCATCACCGCCCGTCCAGTGGGGGTGGTCGACGGGATTGATTATCAATACACAGGGGCAGTGCGCAAAATCATCGCTGATGAAATCAATGCCGACCTCGACCAGCAAAACGTGGTACTGATTACGCCGCTTGGGATGTCGCCCGCAGGCGAAATTTTCAATATGTGCATGGAAGAAGTGGCTGAAGCCGTGGCAGTGGCGGTGAAGGCGGAGAAGTTGATTTATCTGTGTGACGCACCCGGCCTGCTCAACGACGACGGGAATTTGCTCGGTTCGGTGACGGCGGATGAGGCCGAGCGGTATATCGAGGCCGGTAAGGGGCTCACCAATGATTTGAGCTTCTATTTGCCGTGTGCAATCCGCGCAGTGCGTAACGGGGTGGCACGTTGTCATCTTCTGGATCATGGCAAGGACGGGGCGCTGTTGTTAGAGTTCTTTACTCCAGTGGGGGTAGGTACGGTAGTGTCGCGTGACCCGCTATTTCTGTTGCGCGAGGCAACGGCGGACGACGTGGGTCATTTAGTGGCGTTGATTTCGCCGTTGGAAGCGGACGGTACGCTGGTGCGTCGCGGACGGGAATTGCTGGAGAGTGAAATCGACCGCTTTTCGGTTGTGGAATACGATGGGATGCTGGTAGGGTGCGCCGCACTCTATAAGTTTTCCGGAGAAAACGCGGCGGAGCTAGCTTGCATGGCCGTGACACCGGAGTATCGCCGTGCAGGGCTTGGGGAGCAGTTGCTGCGCCGTATCGAGCAGCGGGCGCGGAACGACGGGCTGAGGCGCTTATTTGTGCTCACTACGCGCACGGCGCATTGGTTCCGGGAACGCGGCTTCGAGGAAATCGTACCAGAAGCGCTACCAACCCCGAAACGTGAGCTTTATAACTTTCAACGTCGCTCCAAAGTGTTCGTCAAATCGCTATAAGCGGCTAGAATAGATAGACATGGCTCCGATATGGGGAAGTAAGTGAGAGGGGATGGAACGATGGCGCGCATGGTCAATTGCGTGAAACTCGGACATGAGGCTGAAGGGCTGGAACGCCCGCCAGTGCCGGGAGAACTTGGCAAGCGGATTTTCGAGAATGTCTCCAAGGAGGCATGGCAGCAGTGGGTCAGATACCAGACCATGCTGATCAACGAGAACCGTCTGAATTTGATGGATCCACGGGCACGTAAGTATCTAGGCGAGCAAATGGAAAAACATTTCTTTTCGGATGGGGCCGACCAGGTTTCTGGCTTTGTACCCCCAGCGCAGTGATGTCCCTTACGTTGACTTTTTTTTCTTTGCTCGCGGTTCTGTTGCTTGAACAGATCCGGCCTTTGCCAGTGAAGCGGGTGGTGATCGATCCCCTGCGCAAGCTCACCGCCGCGCTAGTGAAGTATCTCGATTCCAGACACAAGCATCATGAACGGTTGGCCTGGGGGCTGCTGGTATTTGGTGCCACGGGGCTATGCGCGTTCGTCAGTTATATGTTGCCGTTGGTTTTGGCCGTGCTCTTCGCTATCCTGCTACTGTATCTCTCGTTGGGTTTTCGGCACGAAAGCCACTATTTTACCGATATCCATTTTGCATTGCGTGCAGGGGAAATCGACCGTGCGCGAGCCTTGTTGGCCGAGTGGAGGGGAGGACGCTATGACGGGGTTGATTCTGGCGTACTCGCACGGCTTACCATCGAACAGGCGCTGATAGGGGCACATCGCAATGTGTTCGGGGTCGCATTTTGGTTTGCGATCCTTGGCCCTTGCGGAGCTGTGATGTACCGGCTGGCAAGGTTTCTTTATGACGAGTGGTGGGATACGGAACCGATGTACGGTGGCGATGTCAATTCTGAGCTTGGGGCAGAGGCGGTTCCCGCGCATATAGCATTCAACGTGTGGGGAAGGCAGTATGGTGAGTTTGCGCGCCACGCCTTTTTGATTCTCGATTGGTTGCCTTCGAGGGTGACGGCGATTCTGTTCGCTATCGGGGGAAATTTCGAGGATGCAGTCTTTTGCTGGCGTGCGCAGTCAGTGTTGTGGCCGGATCGTGCCAGCGCAGTTCTAGTGACGAGCGGGGCTGGCGCGCTCGGGGTGCGGCTCGGGGAGTCGGATTCCGATGAGGGCGAGGCAGCAGAAGACCCGGAAGTTGGTGTCGGCAAGAAGGCTGGCGTCGACGATTTACAAGCTACAGTTGGGCTCGTCTGGCGGGCGTTGATTGTGTGTTTGGTGTTGCTGGCCCTGACGACGATTGCCGTCTGGGTGGGTAGTTAATTGATTTCGAGGAGAGGAGAGTCTCAAATGGCTAATCGTGAAGTCGTTGTTTTGAGCGCCGCGCGTTCTGCGGTGGGAGGGTTTGGTGGCTCCCTGAAGGACATGGAGCCTGCCGAACTGGGTGGCTTAGTAATCAAAGAAACCATTGCCCGCGCTGGCGTCGACCCGAATGAGGTTTCATTCGCCGCGATAGGGAACATCATGGCGTCGGATTCCCGTTATCCGTATGTGGCACGTGTGGCCAGCATCCAAGGCGGAATGCCAATGACTTCCACCGCGTTCGCGGTCAACCGTTTGTGCGGTTCGGCGATGCAGGCGGTTGTCTCTTCGGCTCAGGCGATCATGCTGGGGGATGCAAGCTACGCAATCGCGGGCGGGGTGGAAGTGATGTCGCGTGCCGTTTACATGATGCCGGCACTGCGTTTTGGTGCGCGCATGGGCGATGCAACGGCGTTCGACTCGATGGTGTCTGTGATTACCGACCCGTTCGGCGTTGGGCATATGGGCATGACCGCTGAAAATCTCGCAGCCAAGCATAGCATTACCCGCGAGCAGCAAGATATTTTCGCGGCGGAATCGCATAAGCGCGCAGCGGCGGCGCTGGCAGCCGGTTATTTCAAAGGTCAGATCGTGCCGGTCACGCTCAAGACCCGCAAAGGCGAGGTGGTGTTCGACACTGACGAACACGTGAAGCCGGAGACAACAGTAGAAGTTCTCGCGAAAATGAGGCCAGCCTTCAAGAAAGATGGCACGGTAACAGCGGGGAACGCATCAGGGGTCAACGACGCCGCCGCGTTCCTGTTGCTAGCCGATGCCGCGAAGGCTTCCGCTGCCGGTCTCAAGCCGATGGCTCGGTTGGTTTCCTACGCTATTGCAGGGGTCCCCAACGATGTGATGGGCGAAGGCCCGATCCCGGCCACAAAGCTTGCGCTCCAACGTGCGGGGCTGACGCTGGATCAAATGGACGTGATCGAATCCAATGAAGCTTTTGCGGCGCAGTCGTTGACCGTTGCGAAGGTGTTGGGGCTCGATCCGGTCAAAACCAACCCGAATGGCGGCGCAATTGCCCTCGGCCATCCGGTGAGTGCTACCGCCGGAGTTATCATCACCAAACTGTTGCACGAAATGCAGCGCGTCAATGCCCGTTATGGCTTGGCGACGATGTGTATTGGCGGCGGTCAGGGGATTGCCACAATCTACGAACGGCCCTGATTTTTCAAGCTGTTTGTGTTGAAAAACGGCATCTTTGGATGCCGTTTTTTTTCCTTGATACTTTTTGTTTCAATCTGACCGCCAGAACATGTATATCATGACCGTATGCTTGATAGCCTCAAGGAGTAGGATCATGAAGGCATGGTTCTTTTCAGCATCACGTGCTGGATGTTTGAGCATGCTGGCTGTTATGGCGATGGGTTTGGTCTCGATAGTGCCGCCTGCATTGGCGCGCAACACTTATCCTTCGGCAACCTATCCTCCACCAAATTCACCAGATACCCCGCCGACCTCGGTAGATTCAACGATTACGCAGGAAACGCTCGATGGCCTGTTAGCGCCGATTGCCCTGTATCCTGACGCGTTGTTGGCGCAGGTGTTGATGGCAGCGACGTTTCCAGTAGATGTGATCGAAGCAGCACACTGGCAGAAGGAAAATCCCGGCCTGAGCGGACAAGCGCTGCAAAACGTGCTGGCTGGGTTCGATTGGGATCCGAGTGTCAAATCATTGATGACAGTGCCGCAAGTGTTGCAGTACATGAGCAGTTCGCCGCGCTGGATGCAGTCCCTTGGCCGCGCCATGGTAGATAACCAAGAGTGGGTGATGTCGACCGTGCAGGAGTTACGGCAGAGAGCGCAAACCGCTGGAACTCTGACGAGCAACGACAAGCAGACGGTAGGCGTCGATGAGAACGCGACAGACGAGAGCAAATACATCACAATTACGCCGACATCGCCCAATGTAGTGTATGTGCCGGTATATGACCCTTACATCGTGTATGGATCCTGGTGGTGGCCGACGCGGCCGATTTATTGGAGGCCGCCAACGGGCGCATACCTCACCTCCGGTTTTTACTGGAGTAGCTACTACTATCCTTCAATAGCCCTGTGGGGAGGTTTCAACTGGGGTCTTGGCGCGATAGTTATTAACGTACCGCTCTACCGCTCCTATTACCGCACCATGCCACCCATGAGGGGGTACAGGGGATACAACGTATGGCGTCCGTCGTTGGGTTATACAGTTGTCGGCCGTTACCGACCCCAGTTTTCGGCACCGAGGCCGTATGGAGGTGGAGGATATCATCAGCGCGGTGGGGGAGGAAGATTCCCCCGGGGCGGCGGAAGACCCTGACGGTAGATCGGTGTATCTGCGCTTACGGCCAGAGATATAAAACGACGGGCGGCACATACCGTGTGGGAGGAGGTTGCTGCCGGGTTTATCGATACCTTTGGTTCAATAGTTCAACGTATTCCAATTTCATCTCCGGAAAACGGCTGGCGAAGGCGCGTTTCAACGAGTTTCGCAAGGCATCCATTTCTTTTTCCGAGGATCGAATGTTAAAAAAGACGAGAAAAGCAGTGTACTCTCCACTAATTTCAAAAGAAACGGTATTTGGCTCGACGATCAAATACCGCATCCTTATTCGGTCGTTTTGGAAATAAGAGCAATCGGGCAGGACTGCCTCATCGGCACAAGCGAGATTGTGTTCTTCGGCGACCGTCCTGATCACTTCGGCCACGGTACCCCAATCCATTCTCGCGCCGGGATCAGTTGGACGCATCAAGTATGTTTCGTGGTCAAACGGTAACTGGGATGTCCCCAAAATACCGAACAGGCTGATTCCCAGAATCGGCGCGGCCAAAAAGCGCTTGGCGTTGCGCCAGGGTAGCGCGTAATGCTTGCTGTCAACAAGGACGCAATGGCAAAACGGCAGGATGCAAAGCGCTGTCAGATCGGAATAATCGACTGTCCGGCCAATCCTGAACGGCAACCAATCGTTGGCCAACTGGATGAATGTGGACGATAGCGGGCTTTTCCACCATAGAAAAACAGCCGCAATGCCCAGCGCGGTGGCCAGCACGCGGCGCGGAAAAAGTGCCCCCAGAAGAAAGGCCACTACGGCAATGCCCGCAAAATCGGAGAGTTTTCCGGTAATTAAATTTGGGTAAGCCGACTTTAACCACCAGTCGTTGATAAGCAAGATGGCCAATGCCAGCAGAAAGGGCCAGGTAACGATAATAGCCGATAAGCGATTACGCATCTTTTAATCCTCCGGGCTCAAGTGCGCGGGTTGCTCCTGCTGTTCCTCACAAATCTGGGCAGCGCCTTGCGTGCTTTTTGCCGTTACGGCAGGCATCGTTATGGGTTCCAAACTCTCAAATACCCTCTCCCATCCCTGCGGGGCACCCTCTCCCGCAAGCGGGAGAGGGGAACGAGGTGCAAAGCTGGGAATCTTTTTCTGGCAATCCGGGCGGACGGTTAGCATGGCAGCTTTCCACTCCGTATATTCGCAGTATTGAGCCATCGCCCTTTACAGTGTCACCCTCCGAAAATCCGTCAGCAGTTGCGCAAGATAGACGTTGAAACGCGTTGCCAGCGCACCGTCGATTACGCGGTGGTCGGCAGTGAGGGAGAGCGGCAACGTTAGCCTAGGTTGGAATGCCTTACCGTCCCATAAAGGTTTGAGCGCTGATTTGTTCACGCCAAGAATGGCGACTTCCGGCGCGTTAATGATGGGTGCGAAATACGTGCCCCCAATGCCGCCAAGGCTGGAGATGGTAAAGCCCGCGCCCTGCATGTCGCTGGGTTTCAATATGCCTTCGCGGGCTTGCCGGGCGAGTTCGCCGCTCTCTTGGGCGATTTCAAAAATGCCTTTCCGGTCGGCGTTCTTGATGACCGGAACCATGAGGCCGTTCGGCGTGTCAGCGGCGAACCCGATGTGAAAATACTTTTTCAGGACGATGTTACCGCCGTCGACCGAGCTGTTGAAGGCGGGGAATTTTTGCAGCGCGCGCACGCTGGCCTTGATAAGGAAGGCAAGCATCGTCAGCTTAGCACTATCAGTTTTTTCATTTTCCTTGTTGACCTGAACGCGAAAGGCTTCGAGTTCGGTGATGTCGGCGTCTTCATGATAAGTCACGGCGGGGATCATCACCCAGTTGCGTGCGAGGTTCTGAGCAGAGATTTTTTGGATACGCGACAGAGGATGGATTTCGATGTCACCAAATTTGGAGAAGTCGACCTTCGGCCAAGGTAGGAGGTCGAGGCCGCTACCAGATGGTGCGCTAGCTGGGGCAGTAAGGACGCCTTTTACCCAGACGGTTACGTCTTCCCTGAGAATGCGGCCATTCGGCCCGCTGGGCGTGATCTTGGAAAGGTCGGCACCCAGTTCACGGGCATAAGCGCGCACCGAGGGGGAAGCGTGGAGTTTGCTACTGGGAGAAAGGTTGGTGTCCATCACCGCTGCCGAAGAAATGCGCACAACTGACGCTGGCACTGCGGATGGTACGGAAACCGTGAGCGAATCCTGTTTTACCTGGTTCGTCGGTTGTTTTGCTGCCTTTAGCTCCACCGGGGCGGAAAGCCCGCCTTCCACGCGAATCAGCGTGCAACCTTCAGAAACCCTGTCACCCAGTTTCACAAGTACTTCCTTTACGACGCCTGCGGCAGTGGCGGGCACGTCCATCGTAGCTTTGTCCGACTCCAGCATCACTAGCGCATCGTCCAGCGCCACGGTATCCCCAGGTCTGACGTAAATTTCGATAATGGGTACATCGGAAAAATCGCCAATATCGGGAACCTTGATTTCTATCAGTTGGCTCATGTCCTTGTCCTCAAACCGTCAGCGGGTTCGGTTTGTCGATGTTCAGTCCATACTTGCCGATGGCTTCGGCAACCTTTCCGCACGGCAGCACCCCTTCGTCGGCAAGGGCTTTCAGGGCGGCGACAGTGACCCAATGGCGGTCGACTTCAAAGAAGTGCCGCAACGCTTCGCGTGTGTCCGAGCGTCCAAAACCATCCGTGCCAAGCGTCACAAAACGGCGGTGGACGAAGGGGCGGATTTGTTCGGCGTACAGGCGCACGTAGTCAGTGGCAGCAATGACCGGGCCGGAAACCGTGTTCAGGCAAGTTTCGACGTGCGACATCCTCGGCGTTTCCAGCGGGTGCAGCATGTTCCAGCGGAAAACATCCTGCCCTTCGCGGGTAAGGGCATTGATGCCGGGGCAACTCCAGAGATCGGCCTCTACGCCCCAATTGTCCCGGAGCAGGTCGGCGGCGGCGATGACTTCGCGGAAGATACTGCCCGAGCCGAGCAGTTGTACTCTCGGACCGCTAGTGGGTGCGCCTTGTCTGAAGAGGTACATGCCCTTGACAATATCGGCCTCAGCATTAACAGGCATTTCAGGATGTTCATAGTTTTCATTCATGACGGTGATGTAATAGAACACATCTTCCTGTTCCTGGTGCATGCGGCGCAGGCCATCCTGCACGATTACCGCGACTTCGTACTGGAATGTCGGATCATAGCTCGCGCAGTTGGGGACGAGGTTGGCGAGGATGAGGCTATGCCCGTCTTCGTGCTGCAAACCTTCTCCGTTCAAGGTTGTGCGGCCTGCTGTGCCTCCGATCAGGAAACCGCGCGAACGCTGGTCGCCCGCCGCCCAGACGAGATCCATCGTGCGTTGCAGGCCGAACATGGAATAGCAAATGTAGAACGGAACCATCTGCACGCCGTGTACGGAGTACGCCGTGGCGGCGGCAATCCAGTCGCTCATCGCGCCCGCCTCGTTGATGCCTTCCTGAAGAACCTGCCCAGACTTGGATTCCTTGTAAAACATCAACTGGTCGTGATCTTCCGGCACGTATTTCTGGCCTTCCTGGTTCCAGATACCGTACTGGCGGAACATACCTTCCATGCCGAAAGTCCGCGATTCGTCCGGTACGATGGGAACGACGTGCTGGCCAATAGCCTTATCCCGCAGCAGCATGTTCATGATGCGCACCATCGCCATCGTGGTGGAGAGCTCCCGCCCTTCGCCGGAAGCTTTGAGGAGCGATTCAAATGTAGTCAGCGGCGGGACCCGGAGCGGCGCAGCCTTTCCGCGCCGTTGAGGCAAATAACCGCCCAAGTCGGCGCGGCATTTCTGCATATATTGGTATTCGGCAGAGTCCTTGGGAAAAATCAGGTAGGGCAGTTTTTCGAGGTCTTCATCGGAAACCGGCAAATGGAAACGGTCACGGAAACGGGCTATAGAATCCCGATCCATTTTCTTTTGCTGGTGCGAAATGTTCATCGCTTCGCCCGCCGCGCCCATCCCGAAACCCTTAATGGTTTTTGCCAGAATCACGGTTGGCCGGTTCTTGTGGTGAACAGCGGCGTGATAGGCGGAAAAGACTTTGAAAAGATCGTGCCCGCCGCGATTCAGTTGCCAGATTTCTTCATCCGTCCAATCCGCGACGAGTTCTTTCAGTTCCGGTGTGTTGAAGAAGTTTTCGCGCACGTAAGCGCCATTCTTCGCTTTAAACATTTGGTATTCGCCGTCACAGATTTCCATCATGCGCTTTTTGAGGATGCCTTTTCGGTCGCGGGACAAGAGCGCGTCCCAGCGCGTACCCCAAATCACTTTGATGACATTCCAGCCTGCGCCCCGGAAAAGCGCTTCTAGTTCTTGAATAATCTTGCCGTTGCCACGAACGGGGCCGTCAAGCCGTTGCAGGTTGCAGTTGATGACGAAAATCAGGTTATCGAGATTTTCCCGGCCTGCCAGGTCGATGGCCCCAAGGGCTTCTACCTCATCCGTTTCACCATCGCCGAGAAAAGCCCATACCTTGCGCTGTTCCGCGTCTTTGGCATCGATCAGGTTGCGGCTGGCAAGGTATTTCATGAACCGCGCCTGATAAATCGCCTGGATGGGGCCAAGCCCCATCGAAACAGTGGGGAATTGCCAGAAATCCGGCATCAACCAAGGGTGTGGGTAGGAAGAGATACCTTTTCCACCCGTTTCCTGGCGGAAATTGTCCAGTTGTTCCTCAGTGAAGCGCCCAAGAAGGAACGCCCGTGCGTAAATACCCGGTATGGAATGACCCTGGAAAAAAATAAGGTCACCGCCCGACTGGCTGGACGGTGCTTTCCAGAAATGCGTGAAACCCACGTCGTAGAGCGCGGCGGCGGAAGCGAACGAGGCGATATGGCCTCCGACGTTGGTGTGTTTGTTAGCGCGGACTACCATCGCCATTGCATTCCAGCGGATATGGGAATGAATCCGGATTTCCATGTCCGGATTGCCAGGGTAATGTGGCTGCCGCTCGGGTGGGATGGTGTTGATGTATTCGGTCGTAGCGTTGTAGGGGATTTCTGCACCCATTTCACGGGCGGTGGCAATCATGGATTCGATCAGGTAGTGCGCGCGGGGTGCACCTTCCTTTTCGATGACCGCCGTAAGCGCATCTACCCATTCCTGTGTTTCGGCCGGGTCTTGATCCGCCAGATGCGGAATAACGGGCAATTGCGCCATGTTGTTGCCTCCTTTGTGAGTTGTTTGTTTTCGTACAGGCGAAAGACTATGCAATGCTAAGAGTTGTTTCGGGGCAACGCAAATTGGGCAACAGCATGGGGAGGATTTTGACGCATTCTGAAATTCGATACCCCAGTAGCGTCACCTTTGGGCTCTCTTCCCTTTCATGAACGGACGGCAGGTAAACGCTATAAGCATGAGAGGCAACCAAACCCAGCAGAGTTCGGAAACAATGACGCGGAATCCTTTTTGAGTCGTGAAAAACGTTTTCAGGCTCAAGGGGGAAACCTGGATAGGTTGCCAAGGGAAAAAGTAGCGCGTATCGGAGAACGGCCAGAAGGCCGCCACACCCAGCCCGCCGTTGGTCAGTGCATCCAGTGCGATGTGGCTGGCAACAGCCAGGAAAATCAGCGCACCCGACAGGCACCGGGAAGCTTTAAGAGTGGGTGCAACCAATATGCCGAAAGCTCCGCAGACCAGGGCAAAGAGCAATGAATGAGAAAAACCTCGGTGTCCAAGCCAACTGCCGTAGGAAATGCCAAAGTGGAAACCAATAGTATCGAAATCTGGGAGAAGGGAAAAAATGACGGTCACTATGAACAGCCGTACTGGAATACGGCGTAGTCCCAACGCGACGCCCAAGGCAAGAACAGGCGCGGGATGTGTCAGGAGGCTGGACATGGTGCTAGAGCGTTTTCAATTTAAGCCTGTACATTCATTCCCCTCTCCCACTTGTGGGAGAGGGGAGTTTTGTATCCACTTGAACCAAAACCGTTCTAGTCTGCTAGAACTGGCGCTGGCGCAGAAAGCAGGCAAGGGACTTAGCCGCGTTTAGTTGTCGTGTACCGGTTCCATTTCGGTGATGAGCCTTTGCTTGGCCGTAATAGCCTGTCCAATTATCTTGCGTACATTTGGATGGGTATCGCTGGCGAAGCGCTGGATGAGTTCCTCAAAGGTAGCAATAGCCGCATTTGATGCTCCCTCCTGTTTTCCAAGAGCCAACCCTTTGCGGAAAAGTGCCGTGGCGACCAACACGCGGGAAACCTGGGCATCGTCATTTCCGAAACGGTCGACGATTACATCGTAAACGGCAATGGTTCCCTGGTCATCGCCTGTGAGCCGCAGGGTTTCGCTTTTCTTGAACAGCGTGCCTCCGATGATATTGTGGATGCTGGGGTCTTTGTCGCGCCCAAAACGTTGGATGATATCGTCGTAGACAGCGACTGCGGCGGCGGGATCGCCCGTTGATTTGATGCCTGTGCCCTGGTTTTCACTTTTGTCGGGTTCATCGCCCATGCCCTGTTTGCCCAGAAGCGAACCTTTGGCAAAAAGCGCTCGTACGGCTCGTAGGCGGAAGCTGGCATCACGGTCTTCGGCGTAACGGCGGTCGACTTCTCCGTAAGCGGCAATAGCTGCCCGGATGTTACCCTGTTCAGCCAGCGTTTCGCCTTTCTTTAAAAGTGCATCCGCGACGAGCGCTCGGGTGGCAGGATCGGTCTCCTGGGCGAAACGTTGGTCGAGCCGGTCGTAAGCGGCCGAGGCTGCTTTGGGGTTACGCATTTGGCGTTGAAGGTCGCCTTGGTAGAAAAGCGCCCAAGCCCCCCAAGATTTTTCGTTACTGTTACCATTGCCATAGGTTTGCTCAATTTCTCTGTAAATTGGGATTGCATCCGAAAGGTTGCCTTCCTTGGCCAAAGCTGCGGCCTGATTGAACATGGCAGTGACGATTTGCTTGCGCATGGCAGGGTCGATGTCTTCTCCGTAGCGGCGACCGATTTCGACTTGGATGTCAAGCGATTCCGTTGGCGAGGCAGAGGACTGTGCCTTGAGGGAAAGCGCCTGTGCGAGGATTGCCCGGACAGAATGGCGCGGATCCTGCCCAAAGCGGTGATCGAGTTCGTCCAGGGTTGCAAAGGCTTCCTGCTTCTTGCCTTGCCGGATCAGAGCCTGCCCTTTGCTAAAAAGATCCCGTGCAGCTTCCTCAGGTTCAAGATGGGCATACGTGGCAGGCTGCTGGCTGTTGTCGGTGTTAAAGGTGCTCGTAGTTTTGCAGGCCGACATGGAAAGCGCCACGCAAACCAACAGTGCAATTGTTTTGGGCGGGCATTGCCATACGCCTATTTTTGTTGAGCGGGACGATACAGGAAGGAATTCGTGGGCGATGGTCTGCATGAGCGGTTTTTCGTAAGTGACAAGCAACTCCGGCTTTGTGGCCGGATGCGTGGGTTTTCAGGCGAGTTTTATGGTCTGGATGATAATGCCATTTTGTTGTTGACACGTATTTCGGCAACTCGCCACCCGGTGATGTCGACCAGGCGCTTGATGAAATCGTTGTCATCATTGCTAAATTGCTTATTGAACTTGTCATAGATATCGATGGCTTTTTGAGCATCACCTTGCTTATAGGTGGCTTCCGCCTTGGAGATGATGGCCGAAGCCAGCACTTCGCGAATAGCCGGGGTTTTTTCATTCCCGAAATTTCGCTCGATTCGTTCGTAGGTGGAAACAGCATCTTTGTCATTACCCTGCTTACTGAGAATGCTGCCCTTGTTAAGCAACGCCCTGGCCGCAAATTGCCGGGAACCGGGGGTGGTTGCCCTCCCATAGCGTTGCATCACATCATCGTACTTGGCCATAGCGTCTTTGGGGGATTCCCGCTCAAACGAAACTGCTTGGTTGAAAAGCGTTTGGGCAGGTATATCCCGCGTGTTGAGGAAGGGGGTATCCTTGTCGCCTTTGTTTTGTTCCTGGGCGTTGGTTCGCGGGAAAGGTTGGGCATGAGCCGGAACCGGCATGACGCCCACGACAAGAAAATATAGTGACAGCGCCGCAGTTACGATGAGAGCATCAAATAAGAAGCGGCAGCATGAAAATACAGTCCTCATGAGAAACCCCCTAGCGTCGAGAAAAATACGCAATACACACCACACATATGGAAAGAAGGTTTGTATGTGTATATATTAACAAGCCTGCGGCCGGAGAACCCTGTTCTGCAAAAGTTTTTTTACAACTACGGTTTTACCAAATATCCCCTGCTTGTCGGACGGTGGTCAGGGCGCAGAAGGTGGCAGTATGGGAAATGGGTCAGGGCTTATCCCCGTTACCGTCATTCGCGCTAGGCCGGACAGGAACGGTTCAATATGAAGTTGAAGTCGAAAGCTTCCCTGAACTGTATCAAGGGATTCCCAACTTTTCGACAGAGGCGACCCAAAGGAATCCAAATGCTACGGATAAGTGTAAGGCTGTTTCCACCCCGGCCGCTTCTTCGCCGGTTGTCAATTACAGAGATAAGTACGGTAGCAAATTTCCATGTTCAGTAGCATTTATCTGTAGAGTCTACACATAGCCAATCAGTCCGACCCGCAAACCAGCCCAGCACCTTTGCTACGGCTTCGTCGACGCCGAGATGATCGGTATCCAACAACAACGCATCCGCTTCCTGCCGGAGCGGCGCAACGGGTCGGGTACGGTCACGTGCGTCCCGCGCTTCGAGGTCAGCCTGAATGGCGCAAAGGTCGGCAGGTTCGTTGCGTTCCAACAATTGCCGGGTGCGGCGCCCGGCGCGGACCGCAGGGCTCGCCGTCAGGAAGACTTTCAACTGTGCGCCAGGAAACACCACGGAACCTATGTCGCGCCCGTCCCCGACCAACCCCGGCGCACGATGGAACGTCCGCTGCCGGAACAGCAACGCCTCGCGCACGGCAGGTAGAGCCGCCACCTTTGAGGCTCCGGAAGAAATCTCCTCATCCCGGATCGCCCCACCGGCTTCCCTGCCGTTCAGGAGCACGCCACCCGCATGGAACACCACATCCAGCCTGGAAGCGATGGCCGCCACGCCTGCCTCATCCGCCCAATCCATGCCCGCTTCCCGCGCAGCCAGCGCAGTAAGGCGGTAGAGTGCGCCGGAATCAAGGTAATGGAAACCTAGCGCTTCGGCAACCCGCGTGGAAACCGCCCCTTTGCCGGAAGCCGTGGGTCCGTCGATGGCAATCACCGGCGCAGGCCGCGCAACGGCATTGAAACGGTCGAAATAATCGGGAAACGTCTTTGCCACGCAACCAGGATCACGGATGCGCAACGGCACGCCGAATGAAGCAAGCGAAAAACACATCGCCACGCGATGGTCGTCGTAAGTGTCGATGGCGGCAGGCAAAAGCGGATGCGCCGCATCCGGCGGGATGACCTTCAGAAAATCCGCGCCTTCTTCCACCCGCACGTTCAGCTTGCGCAACTCGGCAGCCATCGCGGCAATCCGGTCGGTTTCCTTCACCCGCCAACTGGCGATGTTGGCGAGCGTGGTTTCCCCTTGCGCGAATAGCGCCACCACGGCCAGCGTCATGGCCGCGTCGGGAATATGGTTGCAATCCAGATGAATCCCCGTAAGCGGCTT
>WQYV01000045.1 GCA_009781085.1 Betaproteobacteria bacterium | reverse complement strand
TTGGACAGGGCGCAACCGAAATAAGGCATGTATCGTGAAAAACCACACGGATGTTACCACCCGCGCCGGAATATTCAATACGTGAGACAATATTTATTTTAACCGCCGGGCATCGTCGGGCGGCTGATTTCATTGACCCGGCAGGGGGATTCCCTGATTTCTCCCGCTATCCTCGGGCGCAGGTATACGTGATGATCCGACTTTTTCGACCACAGGGTCGGCCCAGTTGCCCGTAATTTTGTAATCGTAGGAAAACAGCTTCTCGATCGGGTCACCAAACGTTTTCTGTGCCAAGTAAGTCACTGCGCCTGCCACCGGATTGACGACGGCAGCACCAATGGCAACCGTATCAGACAGAGCTGGCCGCACCGTCACCTGCAAATCTTGGGTTTCGGCAGCAATATCGGCCTGTCCCTGCATTAGCACCCGCGCTGCCGGGCCGACGATTTCGATGTTGTCGCTACGCATCACGCCCCCGGAAACCGTGGTCTTGCCTTCGATACGGTCAAAAACGAACCCATCAGAAAACACGTCGCGGAAATCGAGCGTCACCCGGCGCGGCAATGCCTGTAGGCTGAGAACGCCAAGCAGACGCCCGACCCCAGGTTCGATGCGCTCAAAACGGCCATTCCTGGCATTGAGTTCGATCTGGCCAGAGAGCGTCGGATAGTCGATCCGGGTCGGTGACCCTTTCCAGTCAAGCTTCCCAACGAGTTTCGCTTGCCCACCGTTTATGATATGGTCGTATCCCAATATCGAGGCAAAACTGCCGACATCGGTAGATTCCAGGGTGAAATCGAGCGTACTGTGCTGCACGTCAGGTTGCCAGAGGCCGCTGCCCGAAAAACGTGCGTCCGGGCGACTGATAGAAAAATTGTCAAGCCGCCAAGCACCTTCCTGGTTGGTGGCCCGCACTTCGAGTTGCCCAAGTTCGTGCCCACCAACGGCAAACTCTTCTGCCCGTACATCAAGCCCCGGCAAACCGCGGGGAGGCGGGGAAACAGAAGAACCGCCCCCACCCTGACCGTTGCCTCTGACCCTAGCCTCATCCCCCGATAAAACCAGCCGGTTCAGGCGCGCCGACAGTATGCCGTCCCCCCCACGTTTCCAGGAGATAGCGCCCTGCGCTTCGGTGCTGTTTAAATGCGCCGTCCAGCTTTCGGCATTGTTTGCCGCACGCAATTCCATCGCATTGAAGGTATATCCGAAAATGCGCATTTGACGGGTATCGAGCACAACGCTTATCAGCGGCAGTACTACCGCATCGCTCGAACCGCTATCGCTGCCCTGGCTTTCTCCCTCACCTGCGGCCAGGGACCATTGCCAGGCATCAATATCCAACGTGTCGAACGATGCAGCCACCTGGAGTTCGTTACCGGAAGACGTTGGCACTGGCCGACCCAGCCCCACCCCGCCACGCACGGCTCCAGAAGCATCGCGTTCAAGCCTGGCTTCGAGCCTGTCGCCCTGCTTTACCGTAACCAACCAAGGTTTGCCCGCCCCCTGGGAGGCCACCGTAACCCCCAACGGCCAGACTTCATCGGCCTCCTTGGCGAAAGGTGCGGGCAGGCGCGAACGCAGCCCCTTGAGCCCGGAGTACACTGTGACCTTGTTGTTGTCTTGGCCGAAAACCAAGTCGGCACTCCAGGGCGTGTCCCCATTGACCCATCCCAGCAGCGGCCAACCGAACACCTCGCGCATCGCTGACGCCCCAACTTGCCCGCGTGCACTCAGTTCAAGACCGCCTGCACCCGCTCTGCCATTGACCGTACACTCCCCGCCAAACAGGCGGCCACGGATTGAAAGCTCCTCCAACGCGTCCTGTGTAAAGCCCAGGTTGCCATCGGCAGATTCCAGCGTAGCCCCAGGGGCAGTTCCGTCCAAGTAGACGCGGTTAGTAGCAAAACGATATTTCCCACTGACTTTGGTTCCGGAAACCTCATTCAACGGCATCACCAACTTAAGGCCGAGTTGGCCATTGCCCTCAGCCCGCAATGACTCCGTAAGGCCACGCAACCGCGCGGGCAACGGGCTCTCAGCGATGAAGCGTAGAAAATCTGCACTCGGACCGTTCGCCGCCCCTTCTATGGTCATGATCCCTTCCTTGAGGTCAGGGATTTCAACCCGAACTGGTTCCGCCCGGACGCCGAAAATGTTTCCGCCACGGGATTCGATGAGAAGGGCAGGCCCCGTAAAGCGTAGTTCCACATCAATATTGTCGATCGCTGGCCAGCCTTTGGCATAGTCGAGACGGCCGTTATCTGCCCGGACGATCACCGAGAATTCCCCTTTCCCGTCCCGAAACGGAAAACGCTTCAATGGCCCCTTGAGTTTTACTTTCGCGCCGGTTATGTTGGCGCGCGTGAGCGCTCCCTTGAGCCAATCGTGCACATGCTCGCCAGCAATAATGGGGATGTAACGCCACACCGCTGCGCCCTGCCCGCGAGTCAACTCACCAGTGATGTCGATTTCGCCGGGGCCGGCCTCCACTGGCCAATAGCTGCCGCTTGCCCGAAGCGCTGCGTCATTATTGGCAACTTCGATGGCATTGAGCGTCACGACTGGCTGCTCGCCCTTGTGGTTCCAGCCGCCCGAGGCATCGAGGCTGGCGACCGGAATGCGCGCCTGCTCGAACACCCTGGGTAGGTCAACGTAGCCGCCCCGGCTAGAGAGCAGGAACTCCCCCTCTTGCTTGTTGCCCTTGACCCGTCCCGACATGTTGCCCATGCCTGGGATGAGGTCGTGCGCAGTCAGGCTGATGCCTTCAAATTCCGTATCGACCTTCCAGTCCTGCAAAGCACCGATTTCGCCTTCCCATTCAGCCGAGAACATCCGCAAGAGCCCCTTGGGGCTGAATTCGTTCAAAAATATACGCGCACTCCCATTCTCGCTGAACGGCAGGCTCCCAGCCAATTTGGCAAGTGTTGCCAAATCGACAGAGGAAGCCGAAAGCGCACCGCCATTGAGCGTACCATCAGCGGCATTGCGTAACGCAAGGCTGAAATCGATGGGGACATGCAGGTTGACCCCTTTGGATTCCAGCCATAAACCACGTGCGCCGAACTCCATGCGTCCTGGCGTGCGGCTCGCCAGCACCCGTCCGCTAAGCCTGTCGAACCGCAACGGAGCCAAGCCAGTGCCCAGCGTGGCTTCCACGCCTTCCAGATCCAAATCCGCGCTCAGGCTGGCTGCCCCCTCGCCGTCGCTATCAAACCATAAGCGCGCACGGCCACGTCCCTTGAAGGGAACCGGATAGTCTACCCACGCCGACCAACTGCCGAGGTCGGCGTTTTCGAGCCCGACGGAAATGCTCCCCGCAATTCCGTTCAATGTGGCGGAATCATAACGGCGCACATCACCGCTCGCCTCGAAACTCGCCGCCAGATCCTTGGGAGGCCGCCCCTGGAGCTCCAGGTGATGGCTGAGGAAGCCACGCCCAAAAGTGAACTGCACTTCGGTCAGGCGCAACGGCGGTGCATTACGCAAGCCGTCGTCCCAGACCAAGGTAGCGTCGCGCACCACAATCCGGGACTGTTCGAGCAGCCAGGCGATGGGGTTGCCGCGTTCCTGCGCATCCGGATCCATGCGAATGCCCGCCACGGTGAAAACGCCATCCTTGTCACGCTTCAGTTCGACTTCCGGGCCAACGATTTCCAGCGCATGAAAATAGGGCATCCGACGCGGCAAAGATATCCATGAGAGCGTCGCTTCGACCCGTTCCAGCCGCAACGCCTCCTGTTCTCCGGAATGGATCATCAACCCGCCCAGGCGCAAACGGGGCCGCAGCCCCGCCCAATCCGCTTCCAGGCTCTCGATGCTCACCGGTGCACCAACAGTATCTGAAAGTTTTGAGGCAACCCACTCACGGTTTTCGCCGAGCCAGGGAAATAGCCAGGCACGCATCACGACGTACAGAATGCCGCACACGAGGCAGCTACCCAGGGACAACCAAGCCAGAATACGTGCCAGACGCCGCAAGACGATGCCCTGCCAAACAAAACGCCCCAGCATGGGATACTGGAGAGGGCTTTCCTGGGTGGATATTCCCGCAAGAAGCGAAAAATCAGTGTTTTTGGTGTTCATACTTCAGCGTTCAACAAACAGCGGCCTGGGTACGCAGTACCGCAAATATGCAGTTGCACGGACATGTCGCCACACAATGAAAATTATCCTTGCTCCCAGACAAAACACCGAATAAACGCCCACACGCTTACACTTATCGCGAAGATGGGCATTCTAACAATAACGGAAGGACTTTCGATGCAACCCAACCTCCCTGCACCAGAAATCATCCGCCGCACAACACTTCAGTCGCGCTTCCCGCAACGCAAGCTGCATCGGGCATTTCCTGTCACTGTGAAAAGTAGCGCAAATAGCGAAGGCAGACAAAAAATTCCAACCCTCCTTGTCCCCGGCTTGTCCAGAAACGCATAACCAATGCCATCAATGCATCCGCCATGTGATTTCAATCACGGTCAACAGGCACGCAGACGCTACAATGGCTTCTGTTTTCAACCCAACTCCGAGGCAGATCATGGATCACGTTTCCCCACGAGACCGTCGTTTAGATCGTCGTATCCCCCTCGGGTGTTCTGCCCACATCCGCCCAGACAAAGGCAAAGAAGTTTCTGCGGAATGTATTGAACTGAGCGTAAGCGGAATGACCCTGCGAGCCAGCTACGTCCCCAGCGAAGGCGAAGTCGTTGAAGTCGTGATTACCTCCCCGAACGACAAAGTGGAACGCCCGCCATTAGTGACGCACCTGCGCGTGACCCGGTGCCATGCGCTCGATAGCGGGCAATACGAAATCGGCGGCTCTACCGTCCGCGTAGTCGGCTGAAGACAGAACAAAACGCCATCCTCGCCATTTACGGCGAGGAGGCAAGATTTTGGTTCAAAGCCACGAATTTGGCTTACGTTTCAGTACGGCACTAAAGAATTTTTCAGTCGCGTCAATCAGTTTTTCCTGTTCGGCGTTGGCCGGGCCTTCGATCGTACTCACATGGCGCATCAATTGCAGCAAAGAGCCGACAAGTGGCGGCGTAAAACTTTCCTTGCTTGGCCCCAGGATTTTTGGCAACTGATCACCGATGTACACCACATTGCGGATGAGGTGAGCACTAGCCAACAGCAGGTCAGACGCATCCGCGGCGGAAAGATGGAAAGTTTTCTCAAAAATTTGCAGGATTGCTTTTTTCTGTTCAGCACTGATTTCGCCTTCGCACTTAATCACGCCAAGCAACAATACAGCGGCAACGTCAATCGGATTGGAAAGCTTGTAAAGCGGTGGCGTTGTGTTTTGCTTATTCCATTGGGAACGCCGATACCAAGCGAACGGGTTAAGCGAGTCAATTTTAAATCCAGCGCGCTGCAAGGCAACGAAGGCCCAAACTACACCTGCCACAGCAGTCAAAAAACCGATAACAATATGCATAAAATAACTCGTTTTCCAATTTGAAATGAGCGATGATGCCACAATCTGGCCGGCGACTCTACGAGTACCACCCCTACCTTCTTGCCCAATTTCCCGCCTGGCTCATCCGCGCTTCGCACGGCGTAGCCGCCAAATCATCCAAGGCGTCACGATCACAATCACAGCAAATGTGATGAGCCCCCAATTGGCAATCGACAGGCCAAGGAACGTCCAGTCGACGGCGCTGCAATCGCCTTCGCCCCGGAACAGCTTGGGCAGAAACTCGGACAGTGGAAAGTTTTCCAACATAAATTCAATACCGGGACCACATCCCATCGTTTGCGGCGGATAGAGTTGCAACCAGCTTTGCCGGGCCGCGACTCCCCCTCCAGCCAAAGCCACGAGTGTTATCAGCACCCCGTAGATCCACGCGCCCCGATTGTGAAGCGCGCCAACCAACGCAATAAGGCCAACCCCCAACAGCGCGTAACGCTGCATGATGCACATTGGACAGGGATCGACCCCTTTCACCATCTGTAGATAAAGAACCCCAAAACAAAATTCACCGACGCATAGCGCAAACAAGGCGAAAAAATACAAACGCAGGGGCACTCGTATTAATGACATAAAAAACTCCGAAAAAACAAAGCTATTCGCAAAATTTCCCTCTCCCACCTATCAAGATGCACTTATCCCCTCCCCCGCTTGCGGGGGAGGGTGCCCCAAAAGGGGCGGGAGAGGGAAAAACACGCAAAAACCACCCTAAGGTTTAAATCCCCGCATACCGTCACCGTAGTGTTGGAAACGTTCCAGCGCCTCCGCCATTTCCTCTTCGGACAACAGCACCGGTGGCCCCGGCTGGCAAGCACGCCAATATTGCCCGCACAGC
This sequence comes from Betaproteobacteria bacterium, assembly GCA_009781085.1. Taxonomy (GTDB): domain Bacteria; phylum Pseudomonadota; class Gammaproteobacteria; order Burkholderiales; family Rhodocyclaceae; genus WRNU01. Next base: position 15,072 of record WQYV01000045.1, on the reverse strand, counting down.
GTTTCCAGTTCAATGGCCTGAGCCAGCGCATGCGCGAGGCTGCGCCCATAGGCTACCATCCCATGATTGGCGAGCAGGCAGGCGCTACGCCCAACCAATGCCGCCAGCGCGTTTTTCGAAAGCGCCTCCGTACCGAACGTCGCATAAGCCGCACAGCGCACGCTACCACCACCGAAGAGCGCAATCATGTAATGGAACGGCGGGATATCCGCACGCTGGCAAGCCAGCGCCGTGGCAAACGGCGAATGGGCATGGACGACCGCCCCCGCCTCGGGGACGCTCGCATAAATGTCGCGGTGAACCCGCCATTCCGAAGAAGGCACAACCCCCCCTGCCCCCTTGGCTACGCCATCCATCGTCATCCATACCATATCGGCAGCAGAACACCGCTCTGGCAGCCGCCCGGACGGCGTAATCAAAAAACCGCCGTCACAACGCACGCTGACGTTGCCCGCAGTGCCGGCATTCAGCCGGTGCTCCTTCAAGGCGCGGGTCACGGCAAGCAACTCGCCAGCCAACGCATCCCTGTTTTTGTTCCCACTCATACCTGGACATCCTGCAAAAAACCGGCCAACCCTTCAATCCCAAACACCCCTCGCTCGGTAATGAAACCTGAAACGAGCGCCGCCGGGGTCACGTCGAAAGCCGGATTGACCGCGCGGATACCCTCCGGAACCAATCTCAGCCGCCTTGGGCAGCCTTCCCCGTCCAATCCGTCGATGAAGAGCACCTCGTCCGCCGTACGTTCCTCCACCGGAATCGCCTCGCCGTAGGGCGTCCTTGGATCGAAAGTCGACGCTGGGGCCGCAATATAGAACGGAACCCCCGCTGCATGCGCGGCTAATGCCTTCAGGTACGTACCCACCTTGTTCGCAGTATCGCCATTGGCCGCGATACGATCCGCGCCAACGATCACCGCATCGGCCTCGCCGCGCATGAGCAACAGCCCAGCGGCATTGTCGGCAATCAGCGTATGCCTGATCCCGGCGGCGGCAAGTTCCCAGGCCGTCAACAGCCCCTGGTTGCGCGGGCGCGTTTCGGAAACGAAAACCTCGACCTCCAGCCCCTCGGCACAAGCCGCATAGACAGGCGCAAGCGCCGTCCCCATCCCTGCCGTCGCCAGCCAGCCCGCGTTGCAATGAGTCATCACCCGCAAGGCGCGCCCCTCACGCACGCGCAAGGCGCGAAGCAACCCCAACCCGTGTGCCCCAATGGCTTCGCACATCGCGGCATCTTCCGCACGAATGGCTTCGGCTTCGACCCACGCCGCCTCACACCGCGTAGCAGGGGAAAGCGGCCTCAGGCACGCATCCATGCGGTTCAACGCCCACGCGAGATTGACAGCGGTCGGCCTTGTTGCGCGTAGCACAGCCAGCGCATGATCGAGCGCGGCATCATCCCCCGCCTCCCCCGCCAGCGCCACGGCTACGCCAAAGGCCGCAACACAGCCAATCAACGGCGCGCCGCGCACCCGCATCGCGGAAATGGCTTCAGCAACGTCTTCGAGCGTGGCAAGCCGGTGCTCCACAGTACGCCAAGGCAACTGAGCCTGGTCAAGAACGACCAGGCTACCGCCGTCATGCCGCAGGGTGGCAATGGGCTGGGTAAACATGGATAAACAGACAATGGGGCTTCATACTCAGAACCACCCCAAATGCCGACGTACCGAAACGGCCGTCCCTAACCAGCCCAAGGCCGCAGCAATCGCAACGATTGCCAGTGACTCTTTCCAGTTGGGGCTGGAGAGCGCGATCTTTATTCCATAGGTTTCGCCTACTTTTACCACCGGTATGGCCAATGCATGGGTTCCAGCCCATACCGCCGCCAAGGCCACCAGGCCGCTGAGCGTGCCTTGCAGCACCCCGAACCAGTAAAACGGGCGGCGGATAAAACGGTTGGTCGCCCCGAGCAGGCGGCTGACTTCGATTTCGTCCTTCTGAGCCAGGATTTGCAGGCGGACGGCGGTGTTGAGGGTAACGGCCAGCAGAGGCAGCCCAAGCAAAACCGACAAACCCAGTGCCGTTACACGCGCTAACTCGAACAGAGCCGCCAGCCGTTTGACCCAGGCCGAATCGTACTTGACGTGCACAACGCCCGGCCAACTTTGCATTTTCGCCAATAAAGCCTCAAACCGTTTTGGGTCGTTACCTCGCAGGGTGACGATGAAAGTATCGGGCAAGGGGTTGGTATCGATACCGCCCAAAACATCGCCCAGGCCGCTGCCCTTCAACTGTTTCAAAGCTTCGTCACGCGACACGAAACGGAAACTGGCTAGTTGCGGCTCGTCCTGGAGACCCCGCCGGATAGCGTCGGCCTGCGCGGAATCGGCTTCGTTATCGAGGAAGAGACTGATTTCAGGTTTACTGGACATCCCATGCATTAGGGTAGCAATATCGTTCCGCAGGATATATCCCCCTGCCGGAAGCGTCAGCGCGGCTCCCATCACCAGCACCGAGAGCAACGTCCCGAACGGTTGCCCAAAAAGCCGTCTGAGGGCATATGCAAACGCACGCAAATGAAGGGTAAGCCAATTACGCATCATTGCTCCACGAGCCGCCCATGATCCAGCACGATCTGGCGCGGCGACCAATGCCCGAAAAGCGCAATATCATGCGTAGCCACCAGTACCGTGACGCCCGCACTGTTGAACGACCTGAGAATCCCGGCAATCTCGGATGCATAGGCCGGGCTAAGATGGGCAGTTGGGTCGTCGGCAATCAAGACCGAAGGCCGGTTGACAGAAGCGCGTGCAATGGCCAGCCGCCTCTGTTCACCGCCGGAAAGCCCGGTAGGAAAATCCTTTTCCCGCCCCGAAAGCCCGACGAGGTCGAGCGCCGCCCCCACCCGTTTGGCCGCTTCCTTCTGCGGATGGCCATTGATGATAAGCGGAAGCAAGATGTTGTCATATACCGAACGGTCGGGCAGTAAGTGGTTTTCTTGCATAACCAAGCCAATATTGCGCCGTAGGTAGGGAACCGCCCGTTTCGGCATCCTTGAGACATTCTGCTCGTTGATTTGCACCATGCCGGAAGTCGGCCGCTCGATGGCCGGGATAAGCTTGAGCAGCGTGCTCTTCCCTGCACCCGTATGTCCCGAAATCACCACCAACTCGTCGGGTTCCACCCGGAAACTGACTTCGTCGAGCGCCATGCAACCGTTTGGGTATCGTTTGGTGACACTGTCGAAGATGATCATGCTTTTTCGCTCTCCCCCTCTGTATCAAAGAGCGCTTCGACGAATTCACGTGCCCGGAAGGGCTGCAGGTCGTCAATGCCTTCCCCCACGCCGATAAAGCGCAACGGTTTCGGGCATTGGCGCGCAATGGCTGCCACCACACCGCCCTTGGCCGTACCATCGAGCTTGGTCAGCACGAGACCCGTCACCCTGGCCGCAGCATCGAACGCTTTCACCTGCGCCAATGCGTTCTGCCCGATGTTGGCGTCGAGCACGAGCATTACTTCGTGCGGTCCGGAAGGTTCCGCCTTCGCAATCACCCGCCGCACCTTCGCGATTTCTTCCATCAAGTGAAGCTGGGTCGGCAACCGCCCGGCGGTATCGGCAAGCACGATATCGATGCCCCGTGCACGCGCCGCATTGATTGCGTCGAAAATGACCGCCGCAGCATCGCCCCCTTCCTGCGCAATTACCGTCACGTTGTTACGCTCGCCCCAAGCCATCAACTGCTCGCGCGCCGCCGCACGGAAAGTATCGCCTGCCGCCAGCAGCACGCTTTTGCCCTGATTCTGAAAATATTTGGCGAGCTTGCCAATCGAGGTCGTCTTGCCCGAACCGTTCACCCCGGCCAGCATGATGATGTAGGGCTTATGGGCGGACACATCGAGCCCTGCCTCCAGCGGCGTCACGATTTCCAGTAGCCCATCGGCCAGTGCCTGCCGCAATTGTCCGGCGTTCTCCAGCCGGTTCTTCTTCCAGCGCACCCGCAAGCTTTCGATCAGATGCTGCGTCACATCCACGCCGCAATCGGCCATCAGCAGCGTGGATTCCAGTTCTTCGAGCAGGTCTTCGTCAATCTTGCGCCGCCCAAGCAGACCCGCCAATCCGCCGCCGAGTTGCTGCCGGGTACGCGCCAGCCCCGATTTCAGGCGATCCGCCCATGAGCGTTTCGCAGGCGGCGCAGCATCGGCAGGTGGCTCGCCAACAAGGGCAACCTCCGCCGAAGCAGGATGGGAAGAATTGGCATCGGTACGCTTATCAGCGCCCGGGGTGGGTTTTTTGGAGAAACCAAACATAAGAAATCAAATCACAGAAAAACTTCGACGTACGCCCAAAACTCCCGGATACGGCTATGATGCCATGCTCACTACGACACGTACAAACAACGTGTAAATTCTAACAGATGCAGAATTGCCAGGATTGCCCCATGACTTTCGGCCTTTCTCTCCCCTTCTTGCGCCGCTCGATTCGGCACCTGGCGCTCATTTGCGCCTGCTTGCCGGTCACGTTGCCCGTGCAGGCCAACCCCTTTGAAACTACCCTCGATAACGGCATGAAAGTCGTCGTCCGCGAAGACCACCGTGCACCTTCCGTCGTACACATGATCTGGTACCGTAGCGGTGCGATGGACGAGTCCGTAGGGGTCACCGGAGTCGCACATGTCCTCGAACACATGATGTTCAAGGGTACGCGCAAGGTCGGCCCCGGCGAATTCAACGCACGCGTCGCTGCCCTTGGTGGGCGCGACAACGCTTTCACAAGCCTCGACTACACCGCCTACTTCCAGCAAATCCCTCCTGCCCATCTTGGCACGGTGATGTCCCTCGAAGCCGACCGCATGAAAAACCTCGCTCTCGCCGACGAAGATTTTTTGCGCGAAATCGAAGTCATCAAGGAAGAACGTCGGCTACGCACCGATGACCGCCCGCGCGCCCTTGTTTATGAACAACTGATGGCAACAGCCTTTCAGGCTCACCCATACCATCACCCGGTCATCGGCTGGATGACCGACCTCCTGACAATGAACGCCAAAGATGCACGCGAGTGGTACAAGAACTGGTACACCCCCAACAATGCCCATCTCGTCGTCGTCGGCGATGTCGATCACCAGGCCGTCTTCAAGCTTGCCCGTCAGCATTACGGCGCAATTAAACCCACAACGCTCCCCGTGCGCCGCATCAGCGCCGAACCTGGGCAAATCGGTTCAAGGAGCGTCACCGTCCGTGCCCCAGCTGAATTGCCCTACCTCGCAATGGCCTGGCGTGTCCCGTCTCTGCGCCACCCCGATGCCGACCGCGAAGCCTTTGCCTTGCAGATGCTGGCAGAAATCTTCGATGGCTACGACGGCGCACGGCTCAACCGCCGCCTCGTACGCGAGCAGCGCATCGCTGTATCTGCTGGTGCCGCCTACGATGGCGTCAACCGCGGTCCTGCCCTCTTCATCCTCGAAGGCTCCCCCGCACCCGGCCAGAGCTTTGAGGCGCTCGAAGCTGCCCTGCGGGCCGAATTGCAGCGCATTCGCGATGAAGGCGTGGGCGAAGACGAATTGAACCGCGTCAAGAACCAAGCCCTAGCAACGCGCATTTACTCGCGCGACTCCCTGATGGGTCAGGCCATGGAAATCGGGCAACTCGAAAGTGCTGGTTTGTCGTGGCGCGATGATGTACGGCTGCTGGCAGGGTTGCGCGCCGTGACTGCCGAGGAAGTGCGCTCCGTTGCCCGCCGCTATTTCGACGATGCCAGTCTCTCCACTGCCCGCCTCGACCCCTTGCCATTACCTGCAGCCGCCGCGCCGGAATCCCCATCCGCCCTGCAACAACCCTGACCCCAATTCGTTCCAAGGTTTTCGCTATGCGTTTTTTTCCTGCTTCCTTTACGGTCTTCTCATGCCGCTTACGTGCCTCGTTGCTGGCCTCGCTCGCTTTCGTTTCCGGCATCGGCATCGCCCAAGCCACCCCCCGTATCGAACAATGGACAGCCCCCACCGGCGCAAAAGTGCTTCTCGTCGCCAGCCACGAGTTGCCGATGATCGATATCCAAATCGACTTCGCCGCAGGCAGTGCCTTTGACCCCCCCGGTAAGAGCGGCATCGCCAGCCTTACCCGTGCCCTGCTCGACTCCGGTGCAGGCGACCTGGACGAACAGGCCATTTCCGAACGCGCCGCCGACCTTGGGCTCATCCTTGGAGGCAGCACCAGTGAAGACCGTGCCAACCTCACACTGCGCACACTCTCGGCCACGCGGGAACGTGACGAATCTGTTGCCCTGGCCGCTACCGTCCTCGCCCACCCCCAGTTTCCGGCAGAGGTACTCGAACGCGAGCGCATCCGCACGCTGGCCAATTTGCGCGAAGCGCTCACCAAACCTGCAGTGCTGGCCGCCCGTGCTTTTCACGCTGCGATTTACGCCGGTCATCCTTACGGCGTCAATCGCGATGAAAAATCCCTCTCTGCAATTACCCGCGAAGACCTCGTCTCCTTCCACGCCCGCTACTACAGCGCGCATAACGCTTCCATTGCTATCGTCGGGGACATTGACCGCGCTACCGCTGAAAAAATCGCCATTGCGCTAACTCAAAACCTGCCCGCCGGTAGCAAAGTCGAACCGCCGCCCATGCCCCTCCCGCTTGGGGAAGGCCAGACCGCACGCATCGCCAACCCTTCCGCCCAGGCGCACATCCTCGTCGGCCAGTTGGGCATGAGCCGCGACGACCCCGACTATTTCCCGCTCCTCGTCGGCAACCACGTCCTCGGCGGCGGGGGTTTCACCTCGCGGCTCATGAAAGAAGTGCGCGAAAAGCGTGGTTTCGCCTACGATATTCATAGCTATTTCGACCCCCGCCGCGTCCTTGGCCCATTCGAGATCGGCCTGCAAACCCGGGGCACACAAAGCGCGCTCGCCCTTGATATCGTGCGTGCTACCCTTACCGCCTTTATCAATGAAGGCCCTACCGAAAAAGAATTGCAGATGGCGCGTAACAACATCGCGAACGGCTTTGGCCTGCGGCTCGATTCCAACGCCAAGATTCTCGGCTACATCTCCATGATCGGCTTTTACGGCCTGCCCCTTAACTGGCTCGAACAATACCCACACGCCGTAAACGCTGTGAGCTGCGAAGCGGTACGCGATGCCTTTGCCCGCCGCATACAGCCAAATCGTCTCATCACCATCATCGCCGGCGGGGACGGCGACAAAGGCGATGGCAATACGAAGGCTGCAACCAAACCGTGAACGCACGCAGCCAGATCCGCATCGTTGGCGGAGCATGGCGCTCGCGGCTCGTTGACGTTCCAGGCATCCCTGGCCTCAGGCCGACGCCAGACCACGTGCGTGAAACCCTGTTCAATTGGCTTGGGCAGACCCTCGACGGCCTCACCTGCCTCGATCTCTTTGCCGGCTCCGGCGTCCTTGGCTTCGAAGCCGCCTCGCGCGGCGCGGCCAGCGTCACCCTCGTCGAGCGCGACCCTCGTGCCCATGCCGCCCTACGGCGCAATGCTGAAAAATTAGCAGTAACACAAGTAGAGATCGTGCAAGGCGATGCGCTAGAATTTCTCGTCTCCACGACGCGGCAATTCAACGTAGCATTCGCCGACCCGCCTTACCGGCAGGGTTTGATCCACCGGGTCATGCCCCTACTGGACCGGGTGATGCTCCCCGGTGGCTTGGTGTATGCCGAAGCTGAAACGCCGTTCGATTCCCTTGCGGGATGGCATGCGCTCAAGCGGAGCCGCGCCGGACAGGTTCATTTTCATCTTCTCGAACGTACCGAGGCAACCAGCACATGAAAAACGCCGTAGCGGTCTTCCCCGGCTCCTTTGACCCTTTCACCCGAGGGCACGAAAACCTTGTGTGCCGCACGGCGTCGATGTTTGAAAAAGTCATCGTCGCAGTAGCGGCCAGCCGCCAGGAGACCCTGTTCCCGCTCGCGGAACGTGTTGAAATCGCCGCCGAAGTATTGCGCACCATCCCCAATGCCGAAGTCGCCGGCTTCGACTGCTTGCTCGTGGATTTTTTGCGTCAGAGGGGAGTACGGATCGTCGTGCGCGGGGTGCGCACGCTGGCCGATTTCGAATACGAGGCCCGGATGATGGCAATGAACCGTAAGCTCTACCCCACACTGGAAACCGTGTTCTTGCTTCCCTCCGAAGAACACGGTTACCTTTCGGCCAGCGTCGTGCGCGAAATCGCCCGCCACGGCGGCGACGTGAGCCAATTCGTACCCGAAGCAGTCTTTTCGCGCCTACAACGCAAATTCTGCTGATTCAACTGATTCAAGAAAGGAACCAACGTCATGTCCCTGATGATTACCGATGAATGTATCAACTGCGATGTCTGTGAACCCGAATGCCCCAACAGCGCGATTTCGCAGGGTGACGATATCTATGTGATCGACTCTGCAAAATGCACTGAATGCGTCGGTCATTTCGATGACCCGCAATGCATCGCGGTCTGCCCGGTCGATTGCATCCTCAAAGACCCGGACAACGTAGAATCGCCCGACGAACTGCTTGTCAAGTTCAACAAGCTCAACCCCTGAGCGGGGTGCGCCTAAGGCTGCCTACTCCCTCCGGCGCCACGCGCCACCTCCCTCAGAGAGGAAGGCTGTCCCCCTCCGAGGAGGATGTCGGCGGAGCCGGCAGGGTGTAAACCCTCTCCTACTCGTGGGAAAGGGTAGCGCGTGTAGCGCCGGGAGAGAATTAACGCAGGGAAAGAGGGGTTTCCGGCTAAAGCATGTTTTTCCCTCCCGCCTCTACACCATTAAAGTCACTGCCGATGAACGATAAGAAATACTGGAAGTACTGGGTTTTCACTTCCTTGGCGATGTTCATCATTCTGCCGGTATTGCTGAACGTCGTTGCAATCCCACTGGTAGTGGGATTTTTCACCTTCTCTAGAAGCCCTTGGGTGCTGCTGGTAGGGGTGCTCTCTTTTCTCTTGCTGGCGTACGTCATCTCCCTGTTTGGGAAAAAAGCCACGCTGCCGGATGCCTTTCTGTCGCGTTACGGACCACTCATCGTACCCATCCTTTTCACCCTCACCGTCTGGCTGCTCATCACCTCTGTCAATGGAGGGAATTTCTCCAAAGGGGGAGCAATCAATCGCGGGTTGCTCGTTTTCTTGCCCTATACCTTTATATCCTTCCCCTTAGTGATATCCTCGGGCACATATTGGATCATCCCTGTCTTATCCATCACCTCTTATCTGTTTTTCACTGCATGCTTTGCCATCGGAACATGGCAGGGTAAACGCTTCAGGACAACGGAAAACAAACCGGCACTTCCCGTGTTGGCACTCATCCTCGTACTCGCTTCCATTGCCACGGTACAAGGTTATGCGCAGTATCGAAGCGCCTTGCATTCGGATCCGGATCACCCAGAATTGCAGGGCAAACATCAGATATCGAAATAAGGCTACTTTCTGAGCCACAGCACACCCACTTTCCGAAAACGCCAGGAAACTGTGCGATTGGTTCTTAAGCAACGAGGGGCAACGATACATCACGGAAGTCGGTTGCATACCCCTCAATAATAATTTCAAATGAATAAGCAGCAGTTTTTATTTTTCCGATACAAGACAGATCATTGCGGAAGTCAGTACCACTCGGTATAGTATGGCGCGCTTTGGTTTTCGGTATTTGTTGTTTCTATTGGTTTTTTCCTTCTTTTTAAAGGAGAGCTTTATGAGTAACCAGGACGGTAACCAACCATACACCCCCTATGCGCCGCCGACGGCGAATGTGGTGTCCATTGACTCTTGTCTACAAGGGACGTTTATCCCAGGAGGCCGCCCCGGAGGGAACGCCATAGGGTGGGTTTCCAACGCCTGGGATTTGTTCAAACGGCAGCCTGGGACGTGGATATTATTCATCCTCATTTGCTTCGGCATAGGGGTCTTTCTCTCTCTGCTAAGCCTCATTCCCTTTGTTGGTTTAATCGTTCAAATCGCTTCAATGTTCGTCTCTTCTCTATTTATCGCAGGTGTTGTCTATTCCTGCGACCGGCTCCAACGTGAAGGGTTGTTTACTTTAGACGATTTATTCGCTGCTTTTAATCGTCAAACCCGCCCCTTGTTGATGTTCTGCTTGTTGGTTCTCGGCTTTATGATCGTTATGGGAGTCATCGTTGGCATCCTTTTCGCCGTCTTCCTCTATATCGGTGGAGGTATTGCATTTTTTAGCTCTCTGTCATTAGAACAATTGAATATTATTGGTATCGCAACGATCATTATCGTACCACTCCTCACGCTTGTTGGCTGTGTTCTCTGCGGCATGGCGGTATGGTTCTCGCCTGCGTTGATAATGATGCACAACATCCCTCCGTTTGAAGCGATGAAAATGAGTTTATCCGCCTGTTCGAAAAACATCTTGCCCGGAATCATTTTTTTCATCATGCTTTTTATAATGGGGCTTGGCTGCTTATTTACACTTGGGCTTGCCACACTAGTAATAGCACCGATGATCCAAATCTGCTATTACACCTCGTACCGCGACGTCTTTTTCGATGAGGAAAATTTGAGCGCGGTACGCCGCCCATAACACCCCCTCCCGCTGTTCAGGCCAGGAACATCATAGACAGTTTCATCGTAAAACTAACCCCGGTTTGAAACCCCGGCTTAAAGGCCAGGGTTTCAAACCGTAGCCATTAGGGAGGGGATGCAACTCGAATTCATCGAGGGGCGTTAGGCTGCACACTTTTTGGTTTCCCCAAGGACGGGCAAATCCCACTGTTAGCACCAATGTAAAACTGACCAGGTGGGTGCGGACAAAAACTTAGACTACCTGGAGGTAGTTCATGTACTCATACGAAGATTGCATTCGGGCAGTTCGGCTCTATATAAAATAAAATTGGGAAAGCGCTACGATCAATCTAAGGTAACGGAGAGTTTACCGCGTGCCGCCTGCAAGCGCAGTTGCGCTTCCATCAAATTGGCGACCAGGGTCGATTGATCGATGTGCGCCTCGTAGCGCGCGCGGGTCGCGTCCAGAAGCTCGGTGATCGAACTCTTACCCAGCCGGTAGGCATCCTCGGCCATCTGCTTGAGGGCGGGCAGGTTGGGCATCATTTGCGCACGGAAGCGTTCGAGGGTCGCGCCGCGCTGGGCCACCTGAACGCTGTAACGGTACACGTCGGCTTCCACCTCAGCTTTCGTCAGGTGCCGCCGCAGATTGGCCGAAAGCGCCTCGGTGCGCGCCTTGTCGAGCGCGCCGCCGCGGGTATCGAAAATGGGAATCTCGACCGACAGGCCCACCGTGTTGGTCGCACCGAACGGGCTGCTCGTCCAGAACCGCCCGGCGTTCAGCGAAACTTCCGGAAAGCGCTCGCGCCGGGCAACCTCTACGTTCGCTTGTGCGGCCTCCTCCTCCCGGCGCACGGCTATGAAGGCCGGGTTTTCGGATGTTTCGGACGCTCCCGGAGCGACCTCCAGCGGGTGCAGCTCGCCCACCCCGCGCGGCTGCCAGCCGGAGAAGCCGAGCAGGGTGGCGAGCTGGGCCTGGGCCTCGGCAAGGGCGACTTCGGCCTCGGCCGTCTGGGCTCGCCAGGACGCCTGCTCGACATCCACCCGCAACAACTCGTACTGGCTCGCCATGCCGGAAACCTGGCGTCCGGCGACGATGTCGCGCAGGCGGGAAAGTTCATCGACGCCCGCCGTCCGGGTGGCGAGCGTCTCCTGCGCGAGCAGCAAGGCGATAAAGGCAGCCCCCGCATCCGCCGCCAAATCGTTGCCGGAAGCGGCAAACCGCGCCTTCGCCGCGGCGATGCCACGCTCGGCGGCTTCAATGCGGGCGCCGCGCTGACCGGCGATGAGCAGCGGCAGTTCGACCGATACTTCTTGCGCCCGGGTGCTGCTGAAGTTGGTCAATTCACCGGGCTGGCGCGAATGGTTGTAGCTTACTGTGGGATTCGGCCAGGCACCGGCCGTGCGCCGCTCGGCGCGGGCGATGGCGATGTTCTGCCGTTCGAGCGCCACCTTGGGGCTGGTTTCCCGTGCCAGGGTCAGCACCGTTGCCAGATCCACGCGGGCGGGCGGCGTCTGCGCCAGAAGCGGCGAACTGGCGGCCAGCAAGGCCAGGCAGGCGATACCGGGCAGCCGCACGACGGCGCGGGGAGGGCGGGCGTTGTTCATTGGTCGGCTTCCTCGGGGGTTTGCAGACGTTTCTGGGTAATCAGGCTGTAGATGGCCGGGAGCACGAACAAGGCCACCGCCAGGGTGGTTATCATGCCGCCGACCACGACCAGGGCGAATGGCCGCTGCGTCTCGCTGCCGATGCCGGAAGATAGCGCCATCGGCAAGAGGCCGAAAAGCGCGAGGAGCGAAGCCATGAGGACGGGCCGCAGGCGCTCCGCCGTACCCTCGATGAGCGCCGGCAGCAATTCCTCGCCGGCGCGGCGGCGCGCTTCGACCGCCGATAGAACCAGCAGACCCATCAGCGAGACCTGCCCGAGCAGGGCGATGAAACCGATGGCGGCGCTCACCGACAGCGGAATGCCGGCGATGAGCAGGGCAAAAGCGCCGCCGGTCAGGGCGAATGGCACCGTGGCGAGCACCGCCAGGGCGCTGCGGCCATTGTTCATGGCGGCGTAGAGCAGGCCGAGCACCAGCAGCACCGCGACCGGCACCGCCAGCTTGAGGCGGTTGGCGGCGCGCTCCTGATTCTCGAATTCGCCGCCCCAGACGAAATAATGCCCCTCCGGCGGCTTGACCTTGGCCGCCACGGCGGCGATGGCGTCATTGACCGTCGACCCCATGTCGCGCCCCTCGACGTTGAACTTGAGCGCGAGAAAGCGGATATTGCCCTCGCGCACGATCGAGGCGACGCCATTGCCAATCTCGATCGTCGCCAGTTCCCGGAGCGGAATGCGGGCGCCGGACGGCGCGGCGATGGCCAGATCGGCGATCTTGTCCAGATCGTCGCGGGCCGTTCGGGGCAGGATCAGGCGCACCGGCACGGGCCGCTCGCCTTCCCAATACTGAGTGACGACCCGGCCGGCGAGCGCCGTCTCGATGGTTTTCGCGGCCTCCTCGATGGGCACGCCGGCGCGCGCCAGCGCCGGGCGGTCGAGACGCACGCGCAGTTGCGGGCTGGTCGCGTCGCGGTACAGGTCGAGTTCGGTGATTCCCGGCACATCCTGGAGCGCCGCCTTGGCCTGTTTCAGCGTTTCGCGCATGGCGTCGAGATCGTTGCCGAAAATTTTGAGCACGACCTTGCCGCGCACCCCGCTCACCGCTTCCTCGACGCTATCCTTGATCGGCTGCGAGAAGTTGAAGCGCACCCCGGGGATGTCCGCGAGGGAAGCGCGCATGGCGTCGATCAGACGCGCCTTGTCCCAGCCCGCGCGCCATTGCGTCTCGGGCTTCAGGCGGACGAAGGTCTTCAACATGTTGACGCCTTCGTTGTCGGTGCCATCCTCCGGGCGGCCATGCTCGGTGTGCACGTCGTCCACCTCGGCAAAGGCGCCCAGCCGCCGATGCACGTCCATGAGAATGTCCTGGGCCGTTTCCATGGCGATGCTGGCCGGCATCTCGGCGAAAACGAACACATCCCCTTCGTTGAGTTCGGGCAGGAATTCCGTGCCCAGGCGGGCGGCGGCCAGACCGCCGGCCAGCAGCAGGCCGGCGGCCAGCAGCAGGGTGGCCGTCCGCCCGGCGAGGAGGCGAGTCAGCATCTTGCGGTAGCGGCCCCGCAGTTTTTCGACCCAGGCCGGCTCGGTCAGCCGCGCGTGTTCCGGCTTGAACAGGAAAGAGCAGAGCGCCGGCACCACGGTCAGGGTGAACACCAGCGCGCCGATCAGGGCGAAGGCGTAGGTCAGGGCGAGGGGCCGGAAAATGCGCCCTTCCACCGATTGCAGGGTAAAGACGGGCAGGAGCGCGGCGATGATGATGAGCATGGCGTAGAAGGTCGGTCGTCCAACCTCCTTCGCCGAGCGGATGATGAGGCGCAGGAGCGCCTTGCGGTCGGGCGGCCGCTCGATGTGCATGGTGTGGATGATGTTCTCGACCAGCACCACCGCGCCATCGACCAGGATGCCGAAGTCGATGGCGCCCATCGAGATCAGGTTGGCCGGCAGCCCCAGGGCGTGCAGGCAGAGAAAGGCGACGAGCAGCGACAGCGGGATGACCGTCGCCACCACCGCCGAACCGAGCGCGCTGCGCAGGAACAGCCAGACGATCCCGGCCACCAGCAGGAAGCCGTGCAGCAGATTTTCATGCACGGTGGCGAGCGTGTGATTCACCAGCACGCTGCGGTCGTGCGCGGCCTCGATGCGCATGCCGGCGGGCAGGATGGCCCGGTTGAGATCATCGACCTTGGCGTGGATGCCATCGAGCACCACCGAGGGATTTTCGCCGCGCCGCATGAGCACCAGTCCCTCGACCACTTCCTTCTGAGCGTTCCTGCCGACCGAACCGCGCCGGGGCGTGGCGGCAAGCTTGATGTCGGTCACGTCGCCGACGGTGAGCGTCGCGCCGTCCTTGCTCTTCAGCGGGATATTCTTGATGTCCTCGACCGAGTCGATGAAACCGACGCCGCGGATGGTGAGTTCCTGGTCGCCGTGCCGCAGGAAGCCGCCGCCGACATTGAGATTGGCCTTGCGGATGGCGTCCTCGACATCGCCCAGGGCCAGTCCGGCGGCGTACAGCCGGGCCGGATCGGCCTCGACATGAACTTCCTTCAGATAGCCGCCGAACGGCACCACGTCCGCCACGCCCTGCACCTGGCGCAGCACGCGGGTGACGTTCCATTCCATCTCCGAGCGCAACTGGTAGAGGTTGTGGCGGTCGCTGGCCAGGCGAAAGCGGAAGATCTTGCCGAGCGGCGTGGCCTCCGGCGCCAGCGCGGGCGTCACCCCTTCCGGCAGGTCAGCCTCGGCGAAGCGCTGGCCGACCACCATGCGCGCCTTGAAGGGATCGACGTCGTCGTCGAAGATGAGGGTCACGAGCGACAGGCCAAAGAGGCTTTCGCTACGCAGCAGCGTCATCCCCGGCGTACCGTTGAGGGCGCGTTCCAGGGGCACCGTCACCTGCCGCTCGATTTCCTCGGCGGCATAGCCGGGCATCTGGGTAATGACCTGCACCTGCGCGTTGGTGACATCCGGGAAGGCTTCGATGGGGGTTTCGAGA
>WQYV01000044.1 GCA_009781085.1 Betaproteobacteria bacterium | reverse complement strand
CGGCAACGGACGCCAAAGTGGCAGCGGATTTGAGTCTTGACATGACAACCTCCTAGCAAAATAGGGAACGCAAACAGATGGTTGAACAACGAAGAGCATGTAGGGTGCCAACAGACCCTCACCCTGGTAAGTCAACGATGAGGGAGGCGGACCCTGCATGCGAGGGGGATTGTAGAGCGACTATTGAGCGAATGTCCACTTCATGCAAAACAGGCCAAGGCGCTGGAGATCCTTATCTGCGCAGTCGTCTCGGGTGCACTTGCTAGCGGCGCTGCGCCGGACTCGGCGGTCCGGCACCGGATCAAGAAAGTTTTCGGTAGTGCCCCATTGCATGCGGGGCGGCACATGCTCTATTGCGATGTCGTATAACGCTGGCTGGCGGGCGTAAGCGCCATGGCTTGGACGTTTTTTGGAGCACCCGGCCAATGCAGCGGCCATTCAACCCATTCCATAAATTCACATGCGGTGAGGTGCATTCAACAACCTCGCCGCATCTATGCGATCTGCGTTACATGATCTGCGGATTCCGCTCGCAATAAAACATGCGAGCGGATTCGCAAAAGATCAAAGCTTCTTCATCAGGAAAGCCTGCACCTTATCGTCCACATTGACGTCATCTGGAGAGAATCGAGGTGTTCTATCTGCCCAGCTACAGCTCTGGACTGACCCCGATGGGCGCCCGAACGCCGGTCTCAAAAGTACGCCCTGGATCCACGTGTGCAGTTACGCACCAAGGGTGAGCTCAAAAACGCTACCGGCCAGCACATGAGGATGCTCGAACAAAACCCCCAACGCGTTATGCCCTACTTCCAAGACCCCAGCGTTAAGAATGCCGCTTGATGCTCAATACTTAATTGCCGAGTGAATAGTATTCGCTTTGCGGGTTTTTGATTTGTCCAACCTAGTACACGAAATATACGATACATGTTCGCTTCACCCCGCCTCCCGCGCCAATTCCTCAAGCTGCTCTGACAACGCCATCCAGCGGTTTTCGGCCTCTTCGATCCAACCCTGTAAGGCAGCTTGGCGTTTGAGTAACTCCTGCAATTGCACGCTGCCACCTCCATTGGCTGTGCTGTAAAACGCAGGGTCGGCAAGGCGCGCTTCGAGTAGTTTTTTTTCCCCCGTCCAACCGGCCAGTTTTTTCTCGATCTGCTCGATCTCTTTCACGATAGGCCTACGCGCCGCAAGTAGGGCTTGGCGTCCGGCTTCGGCCTGGGCACGATCCGCACGGCGCATTTCGCGTCCGGCCAACGTGCCGCCTGCGCTTCCTTGTTCGCGCTGAGCGCGCTGTTCCGCCAGCCAGTCGCGGTAATCGTCGAGGTCGCCGTCGAAAGGCCGCAAACGCCCACCATCGATCAGCAACAGGCGGTCGCAGCAGGCCCGTAGCAAGGCACGATCATGCGAAACCAGCACCATCGCACCGTCGTACTCCTGGAGTGCGCACATGAGGGCATAGCGCATTTCCATGTCCAGGTGGTTGGCGGGTTCGTCCAACAGTAGGAGGTTGGGCCGCTGCCAGATGAGCAACGCCAGCGTCAACCGGGATTTTTCACCGCCGGAAAACGACCCGCAGGGCGTCGTGGCAGCAATGGAGCGGCTATCCCGCCCGTCGCCGCGAAAGTCGAATCCGCCCAGGTAATCGCGCATGTCCTGTTCGCGGGCCGAAATGTCGAGCCGCATCATGTGCTGGAGCGGGGACTCATCGGCACGCAGGGTTTCGAGTTGGTGCTGGGCGAAATACCCTGCCGCCAGCCCCCTGCCCTCGTCCCTTTGCCCCGCTGTGAGGGCAATCTGTCCGGCCAGGAGTTTGATGAGGGTGGATTTTCCCGCGCCGTTGCGGCCAAGCAATCCCACTCGGTCGCCGGGGCGCAGGACGAGTTCGATCTCTTCGAGTACGTTTTTCCCTCCATACCCGGCAGCCCCCTTTTCGATTTGCAACAGGGGGTCAGGTGCGGCGGACGCAGGGCGGAAAGAGAAGGAAAACGGGGTATCGACGTGGGCGGCGGAAATGCGCTCCATGCGTTCGAGCGCTTTGATCCGGCTTTGCGCCTGCCGTGCCTTGGTTGCCTTGGCTCGGAAGCGGCGGATGTAGTCTTCCATATGCGCGATTTCGCGCTGCTGGCGCTCAAAAAGCGCTTGCTGCTGCGCCAAGCGTTCGCCACGCTGGCGTTCGAAATCGGTGTATGAGCCATTGTAGAGCGTCAGTTGCACCTGTTCGATGTGGGCGACATGATCGACACAGGCATCGAGGAATTCCCGGTCATGCGAAACCAACAGCAGGGTCCCACGGTAGTCGCGTAGCCATTGTTCGAGCCAGATGACGGTGTCCAGGTCGAGGTGGTTGGTTGGTTCGTCGAGCAGGAGCAGGTCGGAGCGGCACATCAGCGCCTGCGCAAGGTTGAGCCGCATCCGCCAGCCGCCGGAGAAATCCGCCACGGCTCGCCCGGCATCGGCGGGCGCAAAACCAAGCCCGTCGAGCAACGCTGCTGCACGCGACTTGGCCGCATAAGCGCCAATTTCTTGCAACCTCGTGTGCAATTCAGCGATGCGCACGCCGTCGTGATCTGTTTCGGCTTGCGCCAGGTCGGTTTCGATTTGCCGCAGTTCGGCATCGCCGTCGAGCACGTACTCAATGGCAGCCTGCGGCAAACCCGGCGTCTCTTGCGCAACATGGGCAACCGTCCAGCCGGACGGGCATTCCACCTCGCCCCGGTCGGGGAGCAACTGGCCGCGCAGGAGCGCGAAAAGGCTCGTTTTCCCGCTGCCGTTGGCTCCGGTTAGGCCGATTTTCCAGCCGGGAAACAACTGAAGGGAAACCCCGTCAATCAGGACGCGGGCACCTCTTGTCAGGCGCAAATTGCGGAAACGGATCACGCTTGAAATCGCAGATGTCCATAAGGGCTGCCACTTTACACAAAAATTCAGCAACCAAATGAAAATAAAAAGATTTTTTGTAGAAAGTGTTTAAGAAAAACACCCCTTGATTTTACTGGGTTTGCAGGCAGGTCTTATGCAGCATCTTGCACATTTTAGTGCGCAAGCCCAAGAACCAGGAGGCCGAAGAACCCGGCCAAACCGTGGGATGCTGCCTCGTACTACAAACGCTTACAAATTGTTACTGCCCAGACAAGATTGGGTCAGTGCGGATGGGTATCGTTCTATCCATGTTCAAGACCGCCGCTTCGCGACGAAATGACGCAAGTGGGCACAACCAGGGGATCATCATGAAATTTCGCAAAACCTCGCACGTTGCGCTAGCCGCTTTGATCATTGTTGGCGCCTGTTTCAGCACCTCCGCCTCAGCCCACAGCGATGGGCGCATCATCCGCGACATTCTACTGGCACCTTTGCTGCTGCCAGCGGCCATTATCGCGGCAACCGTACCGCAGCCTGTTGTTTATGAAGAGACGTACTACGGCGGGCCATCTCGTGGCGTCGATCGTTACAGCCGTGTTGAGCGTCGCGGGTATGCGCCGAGTCGTGATGTACAGCGGCACGAGTGGCAAAGGAATGATGGCAGGTTTTACCGCCGCTACCGCTGACCGCATGCCCGTCCTTTGAAGAAGTTCTGATCCGTTTCCGTGCTTTCCTCCCTTACCCCTTCGTGCTCCCCCTTCCCGCAAGCCGGGTGGGGGATGGACAAAGCGGCCTTGGAAGCGGCTACTGCGCCAGATGAATCAGGTACTCATTAAAAGTAACGGTTATGGCATACACACCATCTCTCATACCGAATTTAGCAAGTTCTTGGTACGGGAGATGGGAAGGATGGTGTCATTCCCGCCGCAGCCCCAACCACATTATTGTGCGAATGAGGAATTCCGGTACAACGCTGAAGATGTAGGCCGTGACAATGCCATGCAGCACGGCCATGCACAGGAGAAGCGCTGGGATGCTGAGCCCTATCCACAGGAACGCGGCTGCGCCGGCTGCGATCACGACCATGAAAACTGCATTGAGTATATTGTTTGCGGCGATAATCCGGGCACGGTACTCCACTTGGGTGCGGTGTTGTATGAGTGCGTAAAGTGGTACGCAATAAAGTCCCCCGAAACTACCCAGCATCAGCAGGTCGAAAAGGACGCGCCAGGTGCTTCCCCGGTATAGCATGTCGGCGAGCGGCTGCAAGCTGCCGGAAGTGTTGGCGGGCACGCCGAGCGCCAAATCAAGCCCGAAAATTGTCATACCTAGCGCACCGACCGGAACCAGTCCCGGCTCTACGATCTTGTCGCGCAGGCGTGTCAGCTTTTCGCAAACGAGCGAGCCGACGCCGATGCCTACCGAGAATACCGCGAGCAATATCGTGACCAGACCTTCTTCTCCTCCCAATACCGTCTTGGTGTAGAGAGGAAAATGGGTCAGTAGCAACGCGCCATAGGCCCAGAACCACGAAATCGCAAGAATGGACTGAAAAACGCTGCATTCCCGACGCGCCAAACCGATGCAGCGCCATGCTTCGGAGAGTGGATTGCGTGAGATTTGCAGTTCTGGCGCAGGTGCAGGCGCGGCAGGAATGCGGCAACTCGTGAGAAATCCGCTAATTGCCACGATGAAGCAGAGAGCGACGATCCACACGATACCACCATCCAATCCGGCGAGCACTTCCCCGATGAGTGTGCCGAGCAGGATGGCAACAAAGGTGCCCGCTTCCACCAGCGCATTGCCGCCCACCAGTTCATTGGCGTGCAGGTGTTGCGGCAGGAGCGCGTACTTCAGCGGCCCGAACATGGTGGATTGGAATCCGAGCAGGCAGAGTGCAGCCAGGAGTACGGACAGGCTGTGCAGCCAGAAGCCCACGCCCGCAAGCACAACGATGATGATTTCGAGCGCCTTTACCCAGCGCACAAGCCACGCTTTGTCGAATTTGTCTGCCAGTTGTCCGGCGGTGGCGGAGAACAGGAGAAACGGCAGCATGAACAGACCCGCCGCAAGATTGGTGAGCAGTTCCAGTTTCATGTTCGTCCATGAAACAGTACCAAAGGTCAGCAGTACCAGTAAAGCATTCTTATAGGCGTTGTCGTTGAAGGCACCCAAGAATTGCGTGGCGAAGAGCGGCCAGAAACGGCGTTCCCGAAGCAATGCGAGCTGAGAATGTTGGTTGCCCTCATCGTTGGGAGGCTGGGTGTTATCGTTCATTCATGCTGCCCAAAAAATGCGCGGGTCTCGAATGTCCGGGCAGGAAAGGATTTTCCCTGCCAAACCAGGGAACGTTTGAGTGCCAGGTCGAAATGCAGGGCATTAGCCTGACGCAGCGCCTCCAGATCCGCCACCGACTCTTCCGGCAACAGGCCGTGATGTACGAGCCGGGACAACGAAATCAATGGGAGGATGCCCGGCAGGGGGTAATCGGAGCCGTTGAATAGCCGACCGTGCCAGTCCTCACGTGTGAGCAGGGTTTTGAGTGCCTCAGGTTCGTGGTTGCGCAGCACGGTGGCCGAAATATCGCCGAAGAGGTTTTCTTTCCATTCGGATCGTTCCATGAGGCGGGTAAAAAGATCGAAACTCTTTTTCCGGGTTCCCGGTTTGTCGAAATCTTCGTCTTCACCATGGCTTGCGCAATGTGCCACCACCACTTTTACGCCCGCATCCAGCGCCCGGCGTAGGCGCAAAGGGTTACCGAGAGGCATGAGACTGGTGCTCTGAACCGCTTTCTCTTCCCCACAATGAATTACCAAAGGAAGGCGCAGACGCGCAAGCGCGGCAAAAAAGGCATCGCACCGCCCTAAGGCCGGGTCGATGTTCTGTGCCGCGGGCAACCATTTCACTGCCCGTGCACCTTGTGCAGCAGCGGCCTCCAGCCTGTCGACAGCATCGTCCCGGTAAGGATGGATCGAGGCTACCCATTCAAACACGTCAGGATTTTCTTCCGCCATTTGGCGGGCGTAGTTGTCGGGTACGTAGAATGTGCTCGCCTTGGGCTCTGGTTGCCCGTTGTCGCCATGATACCAATCGAAGGCAAAGAGCATCGCCTTGAATCCGTTTGGCATGCTTCGTGCGAGAAGCGCGAGCCGATGCACGTAATTTTCATCGACAGTCCCAGGTTCTGACGAAACGCAACCTGCATTCATGTAGAACATGCGCTGACTGTAGAGAACCGGATGCCATAAGCTCAAGAGTTTTTGCCCGACATACAACCCATGTCCACTGTCCCCGGTTCCTGCCAGATGCACATGGCAGTCCCAAACTTGGGCAGGGTCGAGCCCCTGCCAGATGCGTGCCAACCATGGGTTTTGATCCAAGGCCGTACCTGCGGGGTCAAAACAAGGGTTAACCAAAAAAGGCTTCCAGGCGTAGAAAGCCATCACACCTGATACTCCTGTACCCGCCAAGAGAGCAGCCCTGAAAAAGCGGCGTCGGTTCCGATCAAAAGAAGGATGCCTCTTGCTCATACAAAGGACTCTTCCGCCATGCGTTTCAGAGTGACGTAATCGGTTTTGCCCGTCCCCAGGACAGGTAACGCATTCATGCGCACGATCTTCTTCGGCACGGCCAACTCAGGAAATTTTAATTGTTGCGCGACTTTTTGCAGGGTTACGCGGTCAATCTGTATGTCGGTGGTGAAGAGCACCAGCACTTCACCTTTGCTTTCATCGGGTCGGCTGGAAACGGCGTGGAACCCGTTAGGGGAGGCTGTCAGCGCTAGTTTTTCCACCGCCTCCAGGCTCACCATTTCGCCGGCCACCTTGGCGAAACGCTTGGCTCGCCCGACGATGTGCACGAAACCTTCACTGTCGACATCGACGATGTCGCCGGTTTCATACCAGCCCGTCCCCTCGCTCGAAGCGGGCACTTGCAGCACGCCAGGATGATCCGCCTTCAGATAGCCGCTCATCACGTTGGGTCCGCGCACATGTAGCAGTCCGCCGCGTTCGATTCCCGGCACGGGCTGCAGGCAATATTCGATGCCGGGTAGAAACTGACCCACGCTGCCGCTGCGGTAAGCCATTGGGGTGTTCACCGCGATGACCGGTGCGGTTTCGGTCGCACCGTAACCTTCCAGGATGCGGATGCCGAATTTCTCGAACCACTGTTCGTGCACCGTGGCGGAGAGTTTCTCGGCGCCTGAGACGACATAGCGCAGGCGGTAGAAATCGTAAGGGTGCGCAAAGCGCGCGTAATTGCCGAGAAAGGTGCTGGTGCCGAACAATACTGTGCAGGCGCGGTCGTAGGCTAGTTCCGGAATTACCCGGTAATGTAGCGGGGAAGGGTAGAGAAAAACGCTGGCACCCGTGAGGAGCGGCAACAGCGTCCCTGCAGTAAGGCCAAAAGAATGGAACATGGGGAGTACGCTTAATACGCGATCATCATATGATATATCGATGATCGCGCGAATCTGTGCGATATTGGCGAGGATGGCACGGTGCGAGAGCACCACGCCCTTGGGTTTGGCCTCGGAACCTGAAGTGAAAAGCACTACCGCCGCATCCTCCGGGCTAGCCTTGACCTCCACCCGGCGCGGAAACCACAGCGCCCACCCCATCAGCCAGAGCTTGTCGCGGAAAGTCATCTCCTTGCGCAAGTCTTCAAGATAAACGATGCGTTCCAACCCCTGTAGGGCGGCGAGCTTATCGGCAAGCTTTGCCTGTTCGACGAAAGCATAAGAAGTGATCAGGGTACGGATGCAGGCCGCATCACACGCACCCTGCATTCCATCGACGCCCGCCGTGTAATTGAGCATCGCCGGGATTCTCCCGAGCGCAGTAAGACCAAGCAAAAGGGCAAGGGTTGGCGTCATGTTGGGCAGGAGCAAGCCTATTTTTTCGCCGGGTTCGGTATGGCGTTTAGCCAGCCGTCCGAGAGCGAGGGACATCTTCAGCAGATCATGATAGGTGTATTCTACTTGCTGGATATCTTCCACGACGTGGCGGCGGCGGCCATGAAGCTTGGCCACGCTGCATAGCGCGCCGTAAAGCGTGCGCTGGGACGGCTGCGCCAGCGCTATTTCCAACATCAGGCGGCGCAGATTTTCGCCCGATTTATGGCGGCGAACCTTGGCATTGGCGGCTTCCAGCATTGGCAGTACCGTGGGCGGCAGTATTGTAAGCGTGATTTGCGGAAAAAATTTTCGCGGCCAACGGGTCATTTTCGAAAAATAACTGCGACTCAGTCCATCTAGCCGCACTGGCAACAAGGTTGCGCCAGTTTTTGCCGCTACGAAGGCTGGACCTTCGTAAACTTTCATTAGTGCACCGGTCATGGTGATCCGGCCTTCCGGGAAAATCACGACCTGCCGTCCGGATTCGAGCAAACGGATGACATGTTTCATCGCCATTGGGTTGCTTGGGTCAACCGCCAAGTAGTCGGCCATCGCATTCAGGCCGAATCGGAATAGCGGACGCCTCACGTATTCAGTATGTATGATGAAAACTGGTTTTTCGATCGGCAGGAACAGCCCAAGCAAAATGCCATCGAGAAAAGACTCATGGTTAGCAATCACCAGTAGGCGCGAATGCCCCCCGTCCTTTACCGCCAAGGCTTTGTCCATCCCTTGTACCCGTACACGGAAGAGCAGCCGAGCCAGGGCGCGCAACAAGACACGTACAACTGTACGTGCTATAGATTTCACAAAGTTTGAATTTGTCATGCTCATGATTTTCGACATGTTTGTTTTAAAAAATTGACCTTAAACTTCCTGCCCCTCCGGCCAGGATTGCCCCCCATATGTTCAGCAATTCTGCCGCACATAGTCGAGCACGTTGCTAAGCGTTTCTTCCAGCCAGTGCCGGTTGATCCAGAACCAAACTTCCTTACCGATTTTTTCTGAACACAGCACGCCCGCTTCGTGTAGTGTCTTGAGGTGATGCGACACCGTGGAACGGGCTAGCGTCGAGACGGCGGCAATCTGGCCTACGTTGAGGCGCTCATCTCTCTCGAACAGCAACAGGATGCGCTGGCGGTGCTCATCGCCCAAGGCCGTGAACACGCGAGCCATGGGTTGCCATTCGGGGGGGATAGAAGAGGTGCCAGGGTTGAAGAGCTTCATATCGACAAGACTAATTATATCGATATGAAAAATCAACACCGAAGAACGAATTGATTGGCGATACCAAGTTCATCCTGTTAGCGGATGCGGAAGATAAAGGGGCGGCGAGCGCCCAACGTGGTGACGGTTGCGTTGGTCAACAAGACGGCGCGCACGATCTGAGCCGTACTGGCACATGGCCGGACGTATCAGTGAGCGTGAAGCCCATATGAACGGCCGAAGACACAGTGTTGATTAACTTTTACAGAGTGCGGTCACCAAAAGGTTGCGCAGGCAAGTACGTGATGACAAGGACAGGTCAAACCGGAACCTACTAAACTTGGATTCCCTTGTGAACTTCGAGTTTGTGGGTTAAATGAGGAGCGGGTCAGCGGATTTCATCGGGGTCAGCAGCGGCAAGACGTGCTGCATAAAAAGCCGGAGATAAAGCTGCAATCCATCTTGTCGGTCAAAAAGTATAAAAGCTTGCACAAAAGGGTGGCGTTCATATAAAGGGAATAAACTGCCACTGACATAGAGCCGGAGGATGGAGAGGTGAAGTGTACCTCACCTCCGCTGATCATTGATTCTGTAGAAAAAAGCAAGAATAGCGAAAACAGCACATTACCGTGTCACCATTTATGAAAAATGACAAAAGCTGCGAACACAATCAAGGCAAAACCCAACACATAATTCCATTTCAGCGGTTCATCCAGATAGAATATCGAAAAGACCATAAACACGGTTAATGATAAGACCTCCTGAATGGTTTTCAGTTCTGCGGCGCTGAAATACCCATACCCATATCTGTTGGCAGGGATTTGAAAACAGTATTCGAAAAACGCAATACCCCAGCTTACTGCGGTAACACGCCAGAGAGAGACGGTCGGAAATTTCAGATGTCCATACCAAGCGGTAGTCATGAAAATATTTGAACACAGCAAGAGACCTATCGAAACAACAGGAACAGGTAATTGCGTCATCGTGCTTCACCTCCAGAAGCAATGTTTGAAGAGTTAGAGCAGCAGTACCAGGGAGCCAGTTACGATCAGCAGGCCACCCAAAATGGTTTTGACGCTTGCAGGCTCGCGCAGGAATAGGATGGATAGGGCAATAGTGATAGCGCCGCTTAATTTGTCGATGGGCACGACTTTTGAAACAGAACTGATTTGCAGGGTTTTAAGGTAAAAAAGCCAGAAAAGCCCTGTGAAATGGTTAAAAGCACCAGAAAATACAGGGTGATCGGCTGTATGTACTTTATTCTAGCAGACCCGGTGACCAACACAATGCCCCAAGTCAGCACTCGGATGTAGCTGACCCGGATGCCCGTCGCCATGAACGACGGGGATTCCTCAATACGGTTCAGCACCGACCCATGCCGTGATATTCGATACCATATAGACGCATCGTCGCCGGGTCGTAGAGGTTACGCCCATCGAAAATGACGGGTTGTTTGAGGGCGGTACGGATGAAATCGAAATCCGGGCTGCGCAATTCTTTCCATTCGGTGACGATGATGAGGGCGTCCGCCCCCAATACGGCATCCATTGGGCGAGTCACATAATTCAACCCTGGGTATCTATCCGCAAAAACGCGGCGAGCTTCGTCGATTGCCACCGGATCGTAAGCCGTGACGTTCGCTCCGCGCCTGGAAAGCTCGTCAATGATGACACGGCTTGGGGCTTCGCGCATATCGTCGGTGTTGGGTTTGAACACCAGTCCCCAGAGCGCGAAGCGCAGCCCATCCAGTCTGTCCCCGAAACGGGCAGCAACCTTGTCGACGAGACGGCGCTTCTGCCTGTCGTTGACTTCTTCCACTGCGCGCAGCACCAACAAGTCATGGTTGGTTTCGTGCCCAGTGCGTATCAGTGCTTTCACATCCTTCGGAAAACATGAGCCACCGTAACCGCAGCCCGCATAGAGGAAGTCCCAGCCGATACGCGGGTCGGAGCCGATACCCCGGCGGACGAGTTCGATGTCCGCGCCCAAGGTTTCCGCGAGGTTCGCTAGTTCGTTCATGAAACTGATGCGGGTGGCGAGCATGGCGTTAGCGGCATATTTGGTGAGTTCCGCGCTCCTGGTGTCTATGACCAGCAGCCTGTCGTGATTGCGCTGGAAAGGTGCATACAACTCGCGCATTAACCTGATGGCCTGCTCGTCTTCCGTGCCGACAATGATGCGATCCGGGCGCATGAAATCTTCGACCGCCGCACCTTCTTTCAGAAATTCGGGATTGGAGACAACCGCAAAATCGATTTCTTTCCCTCGTGCCGCTAGTTCTTCAGCAATCGCAGCCCGTACCTTGTCACCCGTGCCAACCGGAACCGTCGATTTGTCGACCACGGCTCGGTAGCCGTCCATATACCGTCCGATATTGCGTGCGGCAGCCAGCACGTATTGCAAGTCGGCAGAGCCATCTTCGTCCGGTGGCGTACCCACGGCGATGAACTGCACCGTGCCATGACGGGCAGCGCGCTCGATGTCCGTAGTAAAGAACAGCCGCCCCGTCTGGACATTGCGGTGCACGATTTCCAGCAAACCAGGTTCATGGATCGGAAGGCCACCCTCTTCAAGGATGCGTATCTTTTCAGGGTCAACGTCGAGGCAAAGCACCTCGTTGCCGACATCGGCAAGGCATGCACCGCTGACAAGCCCGACATAACCTGTTCCTACAACTGTGACCTTCATGTTTAGTTCCTTTCCGCTTCAAGGTGTAAGGTCGAATTCCTCAGTGCGTCGTGGCGGATAGGTTTCCCATCCGCCGCAGGCCGGGCAGCGCCAGTAGAATTGCCGAGCCTTGAAACCGCATGCGTCGCAACGGTAACGCGCCACCCGGCGCGTATGCCCGTGGATCAACTGCTTGACCAATTCGATGTCGCTGCGGTGTTCGGCTGGCGCAGTCAACAGCGCCGCTTCTAGCAGCTTGTCCAGGCCAAGCAGGGTCGGATTGCGGCGCAATTCTTCGCGCACCAACTCGTAGGCTGCTTGCGCACCGGATTTTTCGATTTCCCAATGGAACAACTCATCAAGCAGGTCGAGCGATGGATGGCGTTCTAGCCATGAACGCAGCAATAAATGTCCCTGCTCGACACGCCCGAGGCGGCCATAGGCATCCATGACCCGCTGCGCGGCAAATGAAAGGTAGACCGGGTCTTGTGCCTCGACCCGTTTCCAGGTGTCGAGAGCTTCCTCGTCGCGCCCCTGTGCTGCGCGCAAATCACCAAGTATGAGGCTGGCGCGCACGCACTTGCGGTTGATCGACAGGGCCATCCCCACATGCCCTTCGGCATCGGCAAAACGGGAATCGGCCAGAGCCTGCACTGCCAGTTCGCAGTGGAATTCCGCAATATCACGTTGCCAGTGCACGCTTTCGTGATCTGGCAGGGCGCTGGCGGTTCCAATGGCCTTCGTCCAGTCTTTTTCTTGTTGGTAAATCTCCAGCAGATAACGTGAGGCCACATCGTTGACACGCGTCCCCTTCAACTTGAGGAACACCGCCTCGGCACGGTCGAGCAGGCCCGCCTTGAGGAAATCTTGCCCCAGTTCGCCGAGTGCCTGGAGGCGCTGTTCTTCGGTCAGGTCTTCGCGGTCAACAAGGATTTGATGGATGCGGATGGCGCGGTCGGTCTCACCCCGGCGGCGAAACAGCGAACCCAATGCAAAATGCAGTTCCACTGTTTGGGGGTCGATACGCACTGCTTCGACGAAAGAGTCGATAGCCTTGTCCGGCTGCTCATTGAGCAAAAAATTGAGACCGTTCAAGTAGGAACGCGGCAAGGCGCGCGACTCATGTACAACTTGCCGGATATCAATGCGCGCAGCCAGCCATCCGATAACGAAAAAAAGCGGCAGCGCCAGTAACCACCAAAGTTCGACTTCCATTGTCTTCAGGACGGTTCGACTAGGCGCACGGCATCGCCTGCTGCCTGTTCTGCAGCAAGTTCGGCGCGGGCGAGTTGTTTGCTCAAACGGGAGATTTCACGCCGCTGCCGCAACAACGAGGCGACCGTAGCCATCACTCCCATCAAGGCACCAACAGTAAAAGCCACCAGAATGATGAATACCAGCGGTAAGGTCCATTGCCTGTTAAAAAAGAAATGCAAATCCACGATTTGATCGTTCTTGACCGCAAAGCCGAACAACAGGATGAACAGGACGAGACGGACAAACCAGATGAGCGCACGCATGGGCAACATTATCTCCAAGCACATGACAAAAAGAAAGGCAGCTCAAGCTGCCTTCTGATTTAAAACGTATGAAGGCTGCCATAAACGCGCCTTCATTCACGCTCAAACGGGGGAGGCGGCATCCACCCGTTCCCGCAATTCCTTGCCTGCCTTGAAGTGGGGCACGCGCTTCGCAGGCACTTGCACCTTTTCGCCGGATTTCGGATTGCGGCTAACCTTCGGCGGACGGTGGCTTAGTGCGAAACTACCGAACCCCCGGATTTCGATGCGATACCCGTCCGCAAGCGCCCCGGTCATCGCATCGAGAATCATCTTGACCGCGCAATCAGCATCCTTCGCCCCCAACTGCGGGAAACGCATGGCCAGTTGGGAAATCAGCTCTGATTTGGTCATGATAAAAACCGCTGTTATTTCTGTTCGTTTAACTTGGCCTTGAGTAGCGCGCCGAGATTGGTTGTGCCGCTTGATGCGGCATTCTCTGAAGCGAGCTTGTTCATGACCTCATTTTGTTCGACTTGATCCCTGGCGCGGATAGACAGGCTGATCGAGCGGGTCTTGCGGTCGACGTTGATGATGGCTGCTTCGATCTCGCTGCCCCCCTTGAGCAGCGTGGACAGGTCATCAACCCGTTGCATGGCCGCCTCGGAAGCGCGCAGGTAGCCTTCCACGTCGTCAGCCAGTGCGATCACCGCACCGCGCGCCTCGACCGACTTCACCGTCCCGCGCACCACAGTATTTTTCTCGTGCGTAGCGATGTAATTGGTAAAGGGGTCGCCTTCCAATTGCTTGACGCCCAGCGAAATGCGCTCGCGTTCCACGTCGATGCCAAGTACCACGGCTTCGACCTCGTCGCCCTTCTTGAAGCGGTGCACGGCATCTTCGCCCGGTTCGCTCCAAGACAGGTCGGACAGATGCACCAAACCGTCGATGCCACCTTCCAACCCGATGAACACGCCAAAATCGGTAATCGACTTAATCTGGCCGCGCACCTTGTCGCCCTTCTTGTGGTTGATGGCAAAATCGTCCCACGGATTGGAAGAGCACTGTTTCATGCCGAGCGAAATGCGGCGACGGTCTTCGTCGATTTCGAGGATCATCACCTCCACGTCGTCGCCAAGCTGTACGACCTTGGTCGGATGGATGTTCTTGTTCGTCCAGTCCATCTCGGAGACGTGCACTAAGCCCTCGATACCTTGTTCCACTTCGACGAACGCACCATAATCGGTAATGTTCGTCACTTTGCCGAACATGCGCGTTCCCTGTGGATAACGGCGTGCAATGCCGACCCACGGGTCTTCACCCAACTGCTTGAGGCCGAGCGAAACGCGGTTCTTGTCCTGGTCGAACTTCAATACCCTGGCTTCAATCTCGTCACCGATGTTGAGCACTTCCGAGGGATGGCGCACACGCCGCCAGGCCAAATCGGTGATATGCAGCAGGCCATCAATGCCGCCTAGGTCGACGAATGCGCCGTAATCGGTAATGTTCTTGACTACCCCACGGATGATCGTCCCTTCCTTGAGTGTGGAGAGCAGTTTGTCGCGCTCCTCGCCCATCGACTCTTCAAGCACTGCGCGGCGCGAAACCACGACGTTATTGCGCTTGCGGTCAAGTTTGATGACCTTGAATTCAAATTCCTTGCCTTCGTATGGTGAGGTATCCTTGACTGGACGCATGTCGACCAACGAGCCTGGCAGGAAAGCACGAATACTGTTGGTCATCACCGTCAGGCCGCCCTTGACGCGGCTGGTGACAACCCCTCTGACCAGTGAGCCATCGTTGAGCGCCTTTTCGAGGTCGTTCCAGGCCGAAATACGCTTGGCTTTATCGCGCGACAGGCGGGTTTCACCGTAACCATCTTCAAGGGCGTCGATAGCTACATGCACGAAGTCGCCGACTTGGACTTCGACTTCGCCACGGTCGTTGCGGAATTCTTCGATCGGCACATAACTTTCGGATTTCAACCCGGCATTGACGACCACGAAATTTTGGTCAATGCGCACGATTTCGGCGGTAATGACTTCGCCGGTACGCATTTCTTGGAGGGTAAGGCTTTCTTCAAACAGGGCGGCAAAGCTCTCTTCGCCGATTTGGGTTGCAAGGTTGGTGGATGACATGAAAGTAAAAGGAAAGATCGAGACCGCCATAAGGCGGCAACCGAGACAGTTGACATGAACCGCGACAGAGTCAATAACGTTTCCGTTACCGCCCCCGCGCACCGTTTTGTTCCGCTAGAAACCGTTTCCATTCTCAGCAGCAATGCAGCCAAGAACAAAATCACAACTTACCCGCCTCCATTTCAAAGAGATCAGGCAAAATCGTTCCTAGTTACCGCAAGGGCGCAACCAAATTCCCGGTACTTGGGTACTCTTTTTGCACAAAATCCTGCGGCAAGTTGTTTATACTAACAGCTTCTTCCTTTTCGTTCAACTGCTTAAGGTCTCGCAATTTTGTGAGAAGATAATGACAGATTAATTACCTTTTTCTCCTTGGAGGTGATGCAACATGAAAATGAAAAAACCGATTTTTCTGCTTTCCGCTGCAGTTACGGCTTTATTGGCGGCTTGCATGACACCCCCGCCACGCTCCGGCGACTATATGGTAAGCAACCAGCAAATAATTCTAGAAGAATCGGATCGGATACAGGCTTTGCGTGATGCCGGGAAAACCTTTTCCCACATCGTAACTGTGCCGTCCGCAGACGACATGCTCTCCATACTCTCCAACAGTGTGGCCATCGGCGTCCTGAAAATGAACAGCAGCTCTGGCCCGGCCGATTCGCTACTCGGCATTCTGCGCAAAGGAGACGAGCAGGCGGTAGCCGTCGTAGGCAAAAGCGACGCACTAACCGTTGCCACCATTGAAGCAGCAATCCGGCAACTCAACGGCAATCCTACCGCCACGGCCATATTGTTCGCGGGCGACCCCGACTATGTGAAGCAACTACAAGAGTCGACGGGCAAGGCAGGCGTACCGTTTGAAGGGATACCCTTCCCTAACCATGAAGAAAAATAAATCGTAAGCCGCTGCGCCTATATGTAGCAGCCCCTTTCCGAGTTGTTTCCGTACTAAAGCGGATAGTAACTGCGCGCTACACCTGACATACAATACCGCCCCATGAGAACGATCAACAACAACTTGAAAAAGCTGTTTTTGTGGCTGGCGGTTTTCGCCACACTAGCGCCATCGTTCACTCCATTAATTTCGCGTATTGGGTTTGGGCAAACGGCGCTTTTGCCCGGTTGGGTCGAAGTATGTACGGCCAGAGGGATGCAGCAGTTCCCTGCTGCGCTGTTTAAAAACGCGCAATCCCTACCTGAAACTGATCGGCATAACAGCAACCATTTCGAGCACTGCCCGTTCTGTTTGACGCATGCCTGTTCGTTTGGGTTATCCCCTACCGAGACGGCCGTACCGCCGTTTGTCACAGCGTACGGTTACTATTTTTCTCTTCCCGACGTTTCCGCGCCGCATGCTCAATTGGCTTGGCAGCCATACCGGGCGCGTGCACCACCGTTTTTTCTCTGAACGCTGACAATCCATGACGCCTGGGTCTGTGCCCGGCATCACGTTGTTTTGCGCGCTTGGCGCACAGATTACATTCGTTTGGAGAAACTGATGACTTGCTTTATTCGTTGCAGCGTGGCTCAGTATGAGCCGCGCAGCCCATTGCTGGGCACTTTTTCGCTGTTTTTCCTGCTCGGGATTTCCCCGTTTGCTGCATCGTCGGCTTTAGCCGCAGAAGGGCAAACAGAAGAGCAGACGCTCGCCCCGGTTGTCATTACCGCGGCACCGAT
Organism: Betaproteobacteria bacterium; assembly: GCA_009781085.1. Lineage (GTDB taxonomy): Bacteria > Pseudomonadota > Gammaproteobacteria > Burkholderiales > Rhodocyclaceae > WRNU01. Next base: position 4,981 of record WQYV01000044.1, on the reverse strand, counting down.
GTCCGACCCGCTGACGGTCGTTACGGATGCAAAAGCCCCGCGCCAGCCAGTACCGGCACATGACGGTGCGGATTACCTGAAAACGGTTCCCGGTTTTTCGGTGATCCGCAAAGGCGGTACCGATGGTGACCCGGTGTTTCGCGGCATGGCTGGTTCGCGCCTGAACATCCTGGCCGACGGCGAAATGATTCTCGGTGGATGCGGTGGACGGATGGATCCGCCAACGGCCTATATTTTTCCCTCATCCTACGACCGCATTACCATCCTCAAAGGGCCACAAAGCGTGGCCTGGGGGGCGGGGGCTTCGGCTGGCACGGTATTGTTCGAACGCGACTTCAAACCATATGAGGCATCTAGTTTTCGAGCCTTCGGCAGTTTGATGCTTGGGAGCTTTGGCCGCAACGACCAAGTGCTCGACGGACAGGCGGGCAACTCGAACTATTACGTGCGTGCAACTGGCACGCGTTCGAGCATGGACGATTACAAGGACGGCAATGGCCAGCGTGTCCATTCGAATTACATGCGCTGGAACGGCAACATGGCACTCGGCATCACACCGGATGAAAATACTCGCCTGGAATTTTCGGCAGCAGCCAGTGATGGTGAGGCGGCTTACGCCGACCGGATGATGGACGGCGTAAAATTCGCGCGCGAGAGCTACAGCCTGAAATTCGAGAAGAGAAAAATCTCTTCGCTCGTCGAAAAGATCGATGCACAGGTCTACTACAGTTACATTGATCACGTCATGGACAATTACAGCTTGCGTGACCGTCCTGCTATGGGCATGATGGGCAACAAACAGGTCAACAACCCTGACCGCCAAACTACTGGTTTTCGCCTGGCAGGCGACCTCAATTTGGGTGAAATGACGCTGCTCAAGCTGGGAATCGACCAACAAAGCAACCAGCATCGGCTGCGTACAACTGGCAACCAGGATATGAACCCTTATCAGGGCATAGCTCGCAAGGATGATGCAACCTTCGACGATTACGGCCTTTTTTCCGAACTGACGTACTCGCTTTCAACGAAGGATCGGCTGGTTGGCGGCCTACGCGCCGATTTCTGGCAGGCACAAGACAAACGCATAGGTTATTCCACGTCGGGGAAAACCCGCCGCGACACGCTACCCAGCGGTTTCATCCGCTATGAATGGGATTTCAGCAATGCCAGCACATTTTCCGTTGGCCTGGGGCATAGCGAACGTTTCCCCGATTATTGGGAAACCATTTCGCAGAACAAGCCTAGCGAAACCAGTGACAGCGCCTTTAATACCAAGCCGGAAAAAAATACGCAGTTGGATATCGGCGCGGTTTACAAGGTCAATCAGAAGCTACAACTGTCCTCGTCAGTATTTTACAGCCAAGTACATGATTACATCCTGATCGACACGACGAAGAAAGTAAACATGATGGGGCAGCCAGTCGCGGTGGTACGGAATATCGGCGCGACGACTTACGGCGGTGAGCTTGGCCTTGCTTACGCCGTGAGCAGTAACTGGAAAAGCGGTGCCAGCCTGGCTTATGTGCGCGGCAAAAACCGCACTGACAACACACCACTTGCACAAATACCGCCGCTCGACGCCCGTTTCAGCCTCGATTACGACGACGGCACCTGGTTGGCTGGTGCCTTATTGCGGTTAGTCGCGGCCCAAAACCGCTTCGACAAAGGCAAAGGCAATATTGCGGGTCAGGATATTGGGGAACCAACATCAGGGTTTGGCGTATTTTCGATCAATGGCGGTTACCGCCTGCGCAAGGATGTGCGCCTGACGGCCGGAATCGACAACCTGTTCAACAAGACCTACGCCGAAGCCATCAGCAAATCTGGTTTTGCGGTTCCTGGCTATGACCAAACAACCCGGATCAACGAGCCGGGACGTAACTTCTGGCTCAAGCTCGATCTCAAGCTCGACTAAGCACTTTCGGTTCAAATGGGGGTGGGCGGCAGGATGTAACCCCAGACTGCTGACGAACCCCCGATTTTTTTTGTAGTTTTATGGACAGTGTTATTTCTTGCACTGTTTCATGTTCGTGCCGAAATTCAGGTTAGTTTTCCGTTTACACGTGTCATCCCCCATCGTTTGATCCATGCATTAATATGCTTATATCGTTATTTCTGGTAGCGCATACCGATGTGCGGTAACAAATTTCCATGCTCAGTAGCATTTATCTATGGGGTTTACAAGAACCCTTATTTCCGGCCTACCAGTGCCTCCAGCCAGTAACAGATCAGTTCGGCCATGCGGTTGGCAAACCCCCATTCGTTGTCGAACCATACGAAGAGATTCACCATGCTCGGCCCGCAGGCGCGGGTTTGGCTGCCGTCGACAATGACTGAGTGCGGGTCGTGATTGAAGTCGATTGAGGCATGCGGCGCGTCGGACCAATCAAGCAGACCAGCATAGGAACTGCAGGCGGCCTCACGCAGCAAACCGTTGACCTCCTCGGCGCTGGTTTCCCTTGAGAAAGTGAGCGCCATATCAATGGCGGAAACATTGTGCGTTGGCACGCGGATGGCTTTTGCCACAACACGCCCTTCAAGTTCGGGCAATAGCCGTTCGACTCCGCGTGCCAGCCCAGTCGACACAGGGATGACTGACTGCATTGCCGAGCGTGTACGGGTCAGTTCATGGTGATGATAGCCATCAATCAACGGCTGGTCGTTCATCGCCGAATGCAGGGTTGTGAGCAACACCTGATCAAGGCTGATTTCCCGGTGCAGCAGGGCAAGCACCGGGACGACGGCGTTTGTCGTGCACGAAGCGGCAGAGACCAAGCGCGCCATTGGGTCGAGCGTGGCATGGGTGACACCATGGACTACGGTGGCATCAACGTCGTGCGCATGTGCGCCGGGGTTGGAGAGCAGCAGGCGCGGGCAACCGGCGTCGACGAAACGTTGTAGTTCCCGGCGCTCGACGTAACGACCCGAACATTCGACGACGAGGTCGGTTCCGTGCGTATGCCAATCAACCTCCTCAGGCGTAGATGCGTGGGAGACGGCGATAGGCTGCCCATCAATGAGCAGATGATGACCTTGAATGCCGACATTCCCCCGAAAACGTCCATGCGTGGAATCGAAGCGGGTCAGGTGAGCAATGCTGGCGAGGTCGGCAGGCTCGTTGATGGCGACGACGCGAAGCCGACCTGCTAGGCCAGCTTCATGGATTGCACGTACAAAACAGCGTCCAATGCGGCCATAACCGTTGACTGCGAGGCGGAATGGGGGCGGGGCAGCGGCAGTATAGCATGATGGGGGCAAAGCCGTCTCCTGTGGCCGAGAGCGAAGCGAGATTCTATGATTTCAGCGCCTGTGCCGGTTTTTCGGTGTAATAAGCGATGATGAGGGAGGCCAAGGCAAGCGCGACATATGCGCCATTGAGCGGTGTGACTGTGCCGTTGAACATAAGGCCGATTGCCAGCCCGATCAACGCGCCGCCGATCGTGGAAATAAAACCGATCACTGACGAAGCAGTTCCCGCGATATGACCCATTGGCCCCATCGCCAGCGCGTTGAGGTTGGAGGCGAGAAGGCCGAACGTAAACACGCTCGCGCTCTGCAACAGCATGAACACGAACAAGGTTTCATGCCCGGTGAGGCCAATGCCCAGGTGCAAGACATTGATGACGACAATCGCTACCAAGCCGGTCACGACGATGCGCCGCATGCCGACGCGGCGGACGAGTTTCGCATTGACGAAAGCGGCCAACCCAGTAGTGAGCGCAATAGCGGCGAAGAGCAGGGGGAAACTACGTCCAGCATCGAACACGTCGACAAAAATCTGCTGCGATGAATTGATAAAACCGATGTGCGCACCGAAGATAATGGAGAGCGCCATCATGTATCCCACGCAACGGCGGGTTGTCAGGGTTTGGCGGTAGGCAGAATAAATCGAGCGGGGTGTGAGCGGCATGCGGCGCTCAGGCGGCAGCGTCTCCGATAACCGTATGGCTGCCCACACCAACATTGCGATACCTGCCACTACCAGTATGCCGAATACCCAATGCCAATTGGGTGTAATCATCAGAATGAGTTGACCCAACGATGGCGCGAGCACTGGTACGATCATGAAAATCATGACGGCCAACGACATGACCTTCGCCATCCGTGCACCTGCGTAGCGGTCGCGAACTAGCGAAACCGCCACTACCCGTGGTGCGCCCACACCAATGCCTTGCAATACGCGGGCCGCGAGCAGGGCGGCGAAAGAATCGGCGGCCGTCGTCAGGATGCCTGCGAGGGTAAACAAGGCGAGTCCCACAATGAGGATTGGTTTACGGCCAAAACGGTCGGCAAGTGGGCCGTAGAAAATCTGTGAGAACCCGTTTCCGATAAGGAAAAAAACGACGACAGACTGTGCCTGGTTGGGGTCGGTGAGTTTGAAATCGGTATGTAAAAGGGGCAGCGCTGGCAGCATGATGTCAATCGACATTGCGCTGATTGCCATGCAGGCTGCAATGAATCCGACGAATTCGCCGAAAGCCATTCTCGGGCGTGATCTGGGGGACATGATGAGTTTGAGTGAAACGGAAAAGCGCAAGTCCCGAAGGAACTTGCGCTTTCGTGTTGGCTCCTCGGCCTGGGCTCGCCGAAGGCAAGCCCTTCGTGGCTATTATACAACGCCACCCAAGTTTAGCGCTACGGATAACTTCTGCAGGGACGCAGGCGTTCTACGCAACTGGCAATTTATCCGCCGCATCTTCGTCTGTTCCATCACGGCTTCCGTCACCAATTGCTGATTATCAGGCGGCTACGCTTGCTTCACGAGCGGTGAAAATGGGAATATCATAAACTTTTCAGACAACCAGACCTAAGGAGTTGCCATCATGGATGTTTCATATTACCAACTGGCAGTAGAAGGCAATATCTGTGTGCTGAACAATTTATCGCACCTACTTGACAAGGCCGTGGCGTACTGCGCCGAACGCAAGATCGAGGAGTGCGCGTTGCTGGAAGCGCGGCTGTTCCCAGACATGTTTCCGTT
>WQYV01000043.1 GCA_009781085.1 Betaproteobacteria bacterium | reverse complement strand
TCGTTGTGTAGTGCGGAGGAAATGGACAAAGAGCCTTCCCCCAAAACTTTCATTATCGACGAATTTTCAGATCAATATTATGGGAAACTATCGATTGAAGATGAAAATGAAAATGAAATATTTACACCAGGTCAAATCACCATCCATAGAAAATCTGACCATAAAGAGTTAATCAACGTTAAATCAGACAGCTTGTATTATGAGAAACATGATGGAAAAGTGAAAGCAAATATACGGGAAATTCCTTATGGAGAGCAGGGCGTCATTATGTACGATGATTTCAATTTCGATGGAATTAAAGACTTTGCTATTATGGATGGACATGAAAGTTGTTATGGCGGCCCCTCTTTTTCGATTTATTTGGGTAACAAAAAAGGCGAGTTTGTGTATAACGAAGATTTTTCACGATTGGCTCACGATTATTGCGGCATGTTCAATTACGACCCCACAGAAAAAATGATTTATGTTATGACTAAAAGCGGATGTTGCTGGCATCAAATTTCACACTTTGCCTTGGAAAACAATACTCCTGTTGAAGTTTTTACTAAAATTTTAAGAAATAAGGGTTCATTTGAAATAGCAGACATCACTAGAAGAGTTGGAAATAAAACCATTGACACAACAACAAGAAGTCTTTCCGAAGACGTAGACAGACTTCTTGAGTTCAATTTGAACAACGACAAAAAAGTTCTTGTGTATACAAACTCCGACAAATATCTTGATTATCTTTTGTATGACAAAAAAGGTAACATAGAATTCAGTTATGACCTAGATGCAGAAAAAGATACAGAAGACAAGACCAAACCATTCGTACTAGACATCAACGATAAAGAAAACACCCTCTCTTTCCAAAACGAAAACACAACCTACGAAATATATGAAACCAAAACCACTATCGGCATCAGGGTCACAGACGGAGGGAAAAAATACAACTTGAAAGGCCAGCCAGCTTCCAAAAAAGGCAGCTTGTCCAAAATATACGAAGACCACCTCAACAAACATGAAAAAGGGTTTCAAAACCTTCTTCTCAAGAACCGGATGCCTTGAGCACATCTCAAGATAGGGCGGCACAGCCACTTGCCGTAGCAAGACACACAACACCACACACTTGCGTGCGCTGCCCACATCCAGTATTGTCACCCGACCGTTGGGGGTGTCCGCGCATTGTGGTGCGGGCTGAGAAAAACCCTTGGAACCTGATCCGGCTCACACCGGCGTAGGGAAACGCAATCATGTCCGCCTCTTCTTCCAGTCCTTCCTCCCGTTCCGGGCACCCGCCCAATGTCGTTTCCATTGCCGGTATCGATCCCTCCGGCGGCGCGGGGGTGTTTGCCGACATCAAGGCTTTTTCTGCGCTCGGCGCTTATGGGTGCGGCATCGTTGCGGCGCTGACCGCCCAGAATACGCAGGGCGTCACCGGCGTCCACACGCCCCCCGTCGAATTCCTGCGCCTGCAAATCGACACCCTGTTCGCCGATGTCACCCTTCACGCCTGCAAGATCGGCATGCTCGGCAACGCCGCAATCGTTGCCACGGTCGCCGACCGCCTTTCCCACTGGCAAGCGGCCAATGTCGTCCTCGACCCCGTAATGACCGCCAAAAGCGGTGACGCCCTGCTCGACCGCAGCGCCATCGCAACCTTGCGCGAAGCGCTGTTCCCCCTGGCATTCATCATCACCCCCAACCTGCCCGAATCGGCCCTGCTGCTCGACGGGCGCATGCCGGAAACGCTCCGCGAAATGCGCCGCGCAGCGGAGCGCCTGCGGGAGATGCTGCCCACCACGTCGCAACGATGGGTACTACTCAAGGGCGGGCACTTGCCCGGCAACGAAACGGTCGACCTGCTCTTCGACGGCGAGCGCATGGTTGAGCTTTCCGCCCGCCGCATCGACACATCGAACACCCACGGGACCGGTTGCACCCTGTCCTCTGCCATTGCCGCGCTGCTGCCGCAAGTCCCCCCTGGCTCCCTCAACCCGGTCGAGGCTGCCGTGCGTGCCGCCCACGGCTACCTGCAACACGCCATTGCAAACGCGGGGCGGCTGCACGTCGGCCACGGGCATGGGCCGGTGCATCATTTCCATGCGGCCTGGGCAAAATCCGAAGATTCCCTTCCCTCACATTGACCCAAAGCAGGATCACATGAACAGCCCTGAACCTTTCGACGCGGCCAATGCCCAGGTCGACCATGCCGCCATCGCGCCTCTGCCCAACTCGCGCAAGATCTACGTTCAGGGCTCCCGGCCCGACCTGCGTGTCCCCATGCGCGAAATCTCGCAATCGGATACCCCGGCCACTTTCGGCGGAGAAAAGAACCCGCCCATCTTCGTTTACGACTGTTCCGGGCCATATACCGACCTGGACGTAAAAATCGACATCCGCCAGGGGTTGCCCGCCCCACGGCAAGCGTGGATCGAAGAACGCGGCGACACCGAAACCATCGAAGCCGCCGCCCCCCGCCCTGCCGCCCTCGCCTTTCCCGGCCTTGCCCGCAAACCGCGACGTGCCAGGGCAGGCATGAACGTCACGCAAATACATTACGCCCGGCAGGGTATCGTCACGCCTGAAATGGAATTCGTAGCGATCCGCGAAAACCTGAACCGTCGGGCGTGGCTCGAAAACCTCGCCGCCACCGGCCCTGCGGGCGAAAAACTCGCTGCCATCCTTTCCCGCCAGCATCCTGGCGAGTCCTTCGGCGCTGCCCTGCCCGCCGAAATCACCCCCGAATTCGTGCGCATTGAGATCGCACGTGGCCGCGCCATCCTTCCGGCAAACATCAACCATCCGGAATGCGAGCCGATGATCATCGGGCGCAACTTCCTCACCAAGATCAACGCCAACATCGGCAATTCCGCGCTGGGTTCCTCCATCACGGAAGAAGTCGACAAAATGACCTGGGCCATCCGCTGGGGCGGCGATACGGTGATGGATCTTTCGACCGGCAAGAACATCCACGAAACCCGCGAATGGATCATCCGCAACGCCCCGGTCCCCATCGGCACCGTCCCCATCTATCAAGCGCTGGAAAAAGTCGGCGGCAGGGCCGAAGAACTCACCTGGGAAATTTTCCGCGACACCCTCGTCGAACAGGCCGAACAGGGTGTCGACTACTTCACCATCCACGCTGGCGTGCGGCTTGCCCACATTCCCCTGACCGCGCAGCGGCTAACCGGCATTGTGAGCCGGGGCGGTTCCATCATGGCGAAATGGTGCCTGGCCCACCATCGGGAAAATTTCCTCCACACCCATTTTGCGGACATCTGCGACATCCTGCGCGCCTACGACATTGCCTTCTCGCTCGGTGACGGGCTGCGCCCCGGCTCCATCTTCGACGCCAACGACGAAGCCCAACTGGCCGAACTCAAGACCCTTGGCGAACTCACCGCCATCGCCTGGCAGCACGACGTACAAACCATGATCGAAGGCCCCGGGCACGTGCCCATGCACATGATCGCAGACAACATGGAACTGGAACGCCAGTGGTGCCAGGAAGCCCCCTTCTACACCCTCGGGCCGCTGATCACCGACATTTCCCCCGGCCACGACCACATCGCCAGCGCCATCGGCGCAGCCATGATCGGCTGGCGCGGCACAGCCATGCTCTGCTACGTCACGCCCAAGGAACACTTGGGGCTGCCGGATAAAAACGATGTCAAGGAAGGCATCATCGCCTACAAACTCGCCGCACATGCCGCCGACCTCGCCAAAGGGCACCCCGGTGCGCAGATACGGGACAACGCGCTTTCCAGGGCACGCTACGAATTCCGCTGGGAAGACCAGTTCAACCTCGGCCTCGACCCCGACAAGGCACGATCATTCCACGACGAAACGCTCCCCCACGGCACCGCCAAGACCGCCCATTTCTGCTCGATGTGCGGCCCGCGCTTCTGTTCGATGAAGATCACGCAGGAAGTCCGTGAATACGCCACCCAAAAGGGCTTGGCGGAAACCGACGCGCTACTAAAGGGGATGGAAGAAAAATCGGTGGAATTCGTGAAGACGGGGGCGGAGGTTTATAGGGCGCAGTAGGGGCGGATGGCAATCCGCCCGACCCTCTCCCCCGCCCCTCTCCCGCAAGCGGGCGAGGGGAGCACGTTCAAATCTCGTACGGAACGCGAATGCCTGGTTCGTCCGCAGAGAAGTCTTTTGTATTGCGTGAAATGAACAGAAGCGATTGAACCTGTGCCGTTGCCCACACGATGGCGTCGGGCAGACGGACACGCTTGGTCTTACGAATCTCGATAGCGCGATTGGCGATGGCACTGTTTAGCGCGATAACATCAAACGAACCAAGCCATGCGCGAATCGCTTGATCTTCCTCCGCCGATGCGCCAACAAGCACTTCCATCCACGTAATCACGCTGATCGCACGATATTCATAGCGCGCCAGTTCCTCCTTTGCTGCATCAACTCCGTTAAGGTAATCGATCAGGATGCACGTGTCGAAGAGCACCTTCACCATTCGGAGCGAAGCTCCTGCTGGTAGGCGAGACCATCAACCTTCTTACCCTTCCACAGGCCAAAGACATCGACTCCAAGTGGGCGCTTGCGCCAGGAGATATATGCGGCGATTGCGTCACGGATAACGGCTGCGCGGGGACGTTGGTCTGCCTCCACGATTGCTGCCAAATCATCAACCTGAGAATCAGGCAGGTCAACCAAGATACGATTCATAACCGCCTCCGTTTCATGATATATATATCATATATCAAAAACAGTATAATCGCAAGCGCCTTCAGCATTCCCTCCCCCACTTGGGCGGATAATCCGCCCGGTATTTACCCTTTCCCCCCGCCCCTCTCCCGCAAGCGGGCGAGGGGAGCACGAATCCCTCTCACACTTGTGGGAGAGGGTGCCCCAAAGGGGCGGGAGAGGGAAAAACGCTCCGGATGCTCAGGTCGCAGATTCCCCGGTCTCCCCGGTACGGATGCGCACGACCTGCTCCACGGGTATCACGAAGATCTTGCCGTCGCCGATCTTGCCGGTGCGGGCGGCCTTGATGATGGCTTCAACCGCCTGATCCACGACATCATCGGCTAGCACGACCTCGATTTTCACCTTGGGCAGGAAATCGACCACGTATTCCGCCCCCCGGTAAAGCTCGGTATGCCCTTTCTGGCGACCAAAACCCTTCACTTCCGTTACCGTCAGGCCGCTGATGCCGATTTCCGACAGGGCTTCGCGCACTTCTTCAAGTTTGAACGGTTTGATGATGGCCTCGATCTTCTTCATGGCTTGCTCCCTTGAATTTCCTGGCATTCTATGCGTTCTCGGGGCATGAAGCCATTGGGTTTGAAGTGCCGGGGTATCCGCATTGCGGATATGCGCAATATGCACGCGGGAATTTTTTATTTTTGCAGCCTAGCGCCCCAGATTGCATGCCGATATGAGTAAGAGGTCACAGATGCCACCTCCCATGCAGTCAAAACCGGGGAAAAATGGCCGTTACAGAAACATAACAACAACCCTGCATAACAGAGAGAGATGGCCATGAACAATCGACGGTTTGAACTCATCCAAGGCAAACGCGAAGACAGCGACCATACGCCCAACAACACGCGTGGTATCGGCCATACCGTGGCAAACGCCATCCAGGCCGGCTTCCGGATCGGCATGGCCGTCCGCATCGGGCAGGTGGATGGCCGTATCGTTGGCTACAACATCGGACATTTCGGCCTCTTCAGGGGCAAGGATTATCCCCTGCTGGTACGCACCCGCTACGGCACTGCTAAGTGCAGCTTGGCGGAGGTAGCGGCGGCCTGAAACCCCTCTCTCTCCCCTTCGTGGCGGAGGCATGCTTCGGCTTGCCTCCCCACGCTTGCTTTTTCAGAGAAGCTTTCCCCCAAGCCTGCCAGGGTGTTTGTTGACGATGCTCCAGGGTAGGATGCTCCATTTTGGGTATCTGCAAACACCTGCAACGTGTGGGAAACTGGGAGCAATATAGATGCCTTTTGGCGTTAGATACCAACCGGGGAATTTCCATATCTCAGCATCCATGTAATCACATGAATTTTCTTCGTCTTTAGTATCAAGAGGCGTCATTTCTCGTGGATAAAGGCTGGTCATTGTTTGGACAAGCCATGGAGCCAGAAATTTTTCCTCATATTCATAGTTTTCCCGGCTAACATCTGCATTATGGGGCAATTTCGGATCATCCGTTTTAAGCCACAAAAAATCTTCCAACCCAAGGAGTTTTCCGCTTTCAATATCCAGATTCAGAAACCTACCACCAGATTCTGGGTGTGTTGTGATTCCACAATAATACTCTGTTGATATGCTGATACTGAGCCAGCGAGCGTTCAGGAAATGCGGTGTGACAGTCCGCTCGATCATTCCTTTACACGAGAATTCCCCATAAATTTCCTGCCATTGCTGCTCTTCGAGTATAGCGTTGATCCGGTCAAGCGTTTCATCCGAAAAACCATCCCGCACACGGAACATTTCGATGTTGGTGATAGGTTCTTCCATCCATTCGAGCGTGTATCCCATGAATTTTTGTATTTTCCCCACTTTCAAGCGCATTCCAGCTCGTTTGGTAAGGTCATACGGTGACGACGAACCGTAGTGCAACGTAGCACGAGCACTGGCATTTTCCGTGGCAAGCGCACTGGCGTCCAAAGGATTGAGCGTGACAAGCAAAGGCTTTTTCCCCTCCGATCCCTGCCACTCGCCTTGCCAGCCTTTTCCTTTGGGACTCAGCGTGATGCGGCCAAGCTTGGATTCATCTTCATCCCGCCGCGCATCCCCTTCCGTCAGATGCAACCTTCCATCTTCGGTTTTCTTGCCAACGAGCAAAATATCGGCGTTGTACTTGCGGTAAAAATATCGCCCTTCAACATGATCGCCCGCCATGCTGATATCGAGCTCCATGACAATCGGCGCAGAACCGAGTTGCCCCTGCCACACTCGCGATTGAGCCTGCGTGCATAATGCGACCAGCCCGACAATCGCTATCACTATGTGCGATATCCTGAATATTTTGATGCCTTCAAGAGAAACAGTGAGTGTCCTTACCGCCTTAGGACTCATAACTGATAGCAAGCATAGGACACGACTGTAAACGACCCGGAAAGGCAATATGGGGTTCATGTGAAGCGGAAGTGAAAGGCTCGCGGCAAGTTTTTACTTTTCGGGCGAACGAAAAAACGTCACCAACTTTGGTGAAAACACTTCTGTCACGCAAACTTGCTCGAACCGTAATGAAAAGACCGAGCGCCGTGCCCAATAAAATGGTTCCGTGCCCTCTCCAAAGGCAGCTGCGCTTTTGGCGTGCAATGCGTGCTGCCGGTTGAGACGCTTGAAATAAATGGGGCTGCGATGGATACCGGGATAGGCAAACAGGGTAGCTCCCAGGGAGTTGTTACCCACCTGCTTGAATGACTGCGCCAGAGGACCTGATTTCCGGGTCATCAAAATACTGTGCCCGAAAACAAGCGGAATCTCATCGCAAATCAGGCTGACGTCCCGCACGATGGCCGTTGCGCTATTGCCTCCCGACAGTAAAAAGGTTTCGTCGGGACAAACCCTCCCAAACCGGCTCTGATGCACGAGGACCCGAAATTCTTCGCAGATCGCACGCAGACGGCTGGTCAGGGACCCACGCTCCGTCAACCATGAATACAACGGGTCCCCCGCAGGCACTGGCGGCACGTCACTCCACCGCCAACGCTGGTTCAATTCGCGATACATGGCCTTCTATACACCAATATTGACAGACGCCTGAACTGTAATAGCATCAGAGCACTTTCCCTGGGTTCATCAGGCCATGCGGGTCAAGGGCGCGTTTGATTGTGTGCATGAGTTCGAGTTCGACCGCGTCTTTGTAACGGCAGTTTGCTTCGCGCTTGAGTTGCCCAAGCCCGTGTTCGGCTGAAATCGACCCTTCCAACCCGGCAACCAGTCCATACACGATGCGGTTGGCCTCACCGGATCGTGCGATAAACGTTTTTTCGTTCTCCCCAGGCGGCGGGAACAGGTTGTAATGCAGGTTGCCGTCGCCGATGTGCCCGAAAGCGACGATGCGCACGCCGGGTAGCCATACGCGTAATGCAGCATCGGTGCGTGCAATGAATTCGGGGATGCGGCTCACGGGCACGGAAATGTCGTGCTTGATACTGAAGCCTTCGCTTTTTTGGGCTTCGTTGGCGTTTTCGCGCAAATTCCAGAAGGCATCGGCCTGGGATTGCGTCGCGGCAATGGCGGCGTCACTCACCTCCCCTGCCCCGATGGCCGCATCCAGCGTCCGTTCGAGCAGGGCGAGGAGGGGGACGTCGGTAGAAGGCTCGATGAGTTCCACCAGTACCGACCAGTCAGAAGGCGTGGACAGGGGCGGGCGGCAGCGCGGCAGGTGCCTGAAGGCCAGTTCGAGTAGCGGATGGCCAACGATTTCAAAGGCACCCACCCTGTCACCGCAGGCAGCGCGAAAACGTGCAAGCAGCGCAACTGCCGCTGCCGGGGTGGGAACGTTTACCCAAGCAGTTGCTTTGGTTTTGGGTGCGGGAAAGAGCTTGAGGACGGCGGCAGTGATGATACCCAACGTACCTTCCGCGCCAATGAAGAGTTGTTTGAGGTCGTAGCCGGTGTTGTCCTTGCGCAGCCCCCGCAGGCCGTTCCAGACCCGGCCATCGGGCAGGACAACCTCCAGCCCGAGGGTGAGTTCGCGCATGTTGCCGTAGCGCAGCACCTGTGCCCCGCCGGCGTTGGTGGAGAGGTTGCCGCCGATTTCGCAACTGCCGCCAGAAGCCAATGAGAGCGGGAACAGCTGACCTGCGGCGGCCGCGGCTTCCTGCACAGCAGCCAGGGTACAACCGGCTTCCACGCAGAGGGTGCCGTTATCGGCATCGAGTGCGCGTATCCGGTTGAGGCGCGACAGGTTGACAAGAACCGACTGTCCGTCCGGCAGCGGCGTTGCCCCGCCGCACAGGCCGGTATTGCCGCCCTGCGGGACAACCGGCACACCGGCATCGAAGCAGAGTTTGACGATGGTAGCGACTTCTTCGGTATTTGCCGGTTTGACGACGGCTAACGCCCGTCCGTAATAGTTGCCGCGATAGTCGGTGAGATACGGCGACATTTCAGCGGAGCCGGTCAGCACAAAGCCGCTGCCGACGAGGGCAACGAGACGGGCTGGCAAGCCGGGTTCAGTCATCGCGATCGAGGCGTTCAGCGTAGAGGTCGTGCACGTCGCAGTCGGTAATCCTGACGCAGACGAAATCGCCGGGCTTGATCCCATCGCCTTCGGGAATGATGACCAAGCCGTCGATATCCGGGGCATCGCCCGGTGAACGGGCAATCGCGCCCTCTTCTTCGTTGACTTCATCGACCAGTACGGTAATTTCCTGCCCGATGCGCGCTTCGAGGCATTGGGTAGAAATGTCTTCCTGAAGCTCCATTAATTGCTGGCGACGTTCTTCCCGCAAATCTTCGGGAACCGCGCCGGGCAAATCGTTGGCCAGTGCACCTTCGACCGGGGAGTAGGCAAACGCACCAACGCGGTCAAGCCGTGCTTCTTCAAGAAAACGCAGCAGTTGCCCATACTCTTCTTCGGTTTCACCAGGAAAACCGGTAATGAAGGTAGAGCGGATAGTGATGTCCGGGCAGACGTCGCGCCAGCGGCGGATGCGTTCGAGCGCGTTTTCGCTGTTCGCCGGCCGCTGCATCGCTTGCAGGATGCGGGGGCTGGCGTGCTGGAAAGGCACGTCGAGGTACGGCAATATCTTCCCCTCGGCCATGAGTTCGACGATTTTGTCCACGGCGGGGTACGGGTACATGTAGTGCAGCCGTATCCAGACACCGAGTTCTCCAAGTGCGCTGGCAAGCTCCAGCAGACGCGTTTTGATTGGCCGCCCGTTCCAGAAACCAGTGCGATAGCCCATGTCGAGGCCGTAGGCGGGGGTGTCTTGCGCAATGACGAGGATTTCACGCACGCCTGCCGAGACCAGCGTTTCGGCTTCCTGCATCACTTCATGGATCGGGCGGCTCTCCAGCGGACCGCGCAACATAGGGATGATGCAAAAGGTACAGTCGTGGTTGCAGCCTTCGGAAATTTTAAGATAGGCGTAGTGGCTCGGGGTGAGGTGGATGCCCTCCGGCGGCACAGGGTTTGTATGGCCTGGTTTTGGCAAGAAGCGATGCACGACCCGCATGACCGTATCAGTGGCATGCGGGCCGACGACTGCCAGCACTTGCGGATACGTTTCCCATATAAGCTTGGCACGTGCGCCAAGACAGCCGATGACGATAACCTTGCCGTTCCCGGCCAGTGCCTCACCAATGGCATCGAGCGATTCCTCGATGGCTGCTTCGATAAACCCACAGGTATTGATGATGACGAGATCGACGTCTTCGCTCGATACCGAAATTTCGTACCCTTCTGCAGAAAGGCGGGTCAATACCTGCTCGGAATCGACCGTCGCCTTGGGACAGCCAAGGCTGACAAAACCCACGCGCGGGGGCTGTTTAAAAGACGAAGAATTCATGTGTGTTCAACGGCAAAGCGCCCCGCAATGGGGCGCGGGGCATTTCAGGATTAAATATGCAAACCGCATGTAAAGGTGCGTAAAAATCGAGCAAACCCTTATATCTTTACTTGTTTGGTTTGTCTGAAGAAAACGGTGGCATATTTTCACCTTTGCCCGCACTGCCATAATGGGGAAACTGGAAGCCCGTAAACATGTTGCGTGTCTGGCTTTCAACTTGTTCCTGCATTTGCTGGAACATTTTCTTGGATTGTTCCACGTAAGCGCCCATCATGTTCTGTAGCGCGGGGCCCTGAAAATTCATGAATTGCGCCCACAAATCTTTGCTGATGGAATTGTTATCGCCATAGATGCTGCGCACCTGATCCTGCAATTTGTTTTGCATGTCGGAAAACGCCTTGATGTTGTTCTCAAGGTACTTGCCCATCATGCCCTGCATGGCATGGCCGTAAAAACGGATCATGTGGGAAAGCAGGTCGCTGGTAAACATCGGCATGCCGCCACTTTCTTCTTCCAGGATGATTTGCAGCAGGATACTACGGGTAAGGTCTTCGCCCGTTTTGGCATCGACCACCTGGAAGTCCTCATGCCCAAGCACGAGTTCCTTGACATTACTGAGGGTGATGTAGGCACTGGTCCGCGTGTCGTAAAGACGGCGGTTGGGGTATTTTTTTATCAGGCGTACTTGCTCGCCCATGTGCGTTCTCCTCGGCTACCGTCTCATCCTCGCGGACAAGGCTTCCTCTTCCAATATATATCTCAAAATCGAAAACACAAACCCCGCCATCCGGCGGGGTTTCGCGTTATGCGGATTATAAAACCATCCTGAGGCTCACTGATAATACAACCCGCCGTTGATGTTGAGCGTGGCACCTGTGGTAAAGCCGGACAATTCGTTGGCGAGGAAGGTCACAGCAAAGCCGATTTCTTCAGGCTTAGCCAGACGCTTCATCGGAACGGAATCGACGATACCTTTCAGGACGTCTTCGCGGATCGCCATCACCATCTTGGTGGCAACGTAACCCGGAGCAATGGCGTTGACAGTTACGCCCTTGGCAGCCAGTTCCTGGGCAATCGCCTTGGTGAAACCGATCACGCCAGCTTTGGCGGCAGAATAGTTGGCCTGCCCAGCCTGACCCTTGACGCCGTTGATCGACGAAATGTTGATGATACGGCCCCATCCACGTTCGGCCATTTTTGCCGAGACCTGTTTGGTAACGTTGAACAGGCTGGTCAGGTTGGTATTGATGACCGCATCCCATTGTTCCCGCTCCATCTTGGCAAACATCTTGTCGCGGGTAATCCCAGCGTTGTTCACGAGGATATCGATGGGGCCAGCTTTTTGCTCGGCTTCAGCCACCATGGCCTGCACAGAGGCCAAATCGGCAACATCACCAGCGACCGGGATGAAGTCTTTGAATCCAGCAGCCGTTTGTTCTTTCAGCCATTCATCCTTGTTATCGAACTGGGGATGGTAAGCCGCAACCACCTTATGCCCAGCTTTGGCCAACTCCTGACAGATAGCAGTACCGAGGCCGCCCATGGCGCCGGTAACGAGGGCAACTCTTTGAGTCATTTCTGTTCGTCTCCAAGGAAAATTTGTCATTCTAGGCTTTGGCTGCTCCCACAGCGAAAAGCCCAACCCATCATGCGACCCAAGACGCTGTGCCGCAAAATCATCTGTAGATCATATCATAAAAGCCTGGGCGACGTCGGGAAGAAGCGGGGCTGGAAAAACAGGCAGTTAGCATTATTCCCCCCGCTTTGCCGCAATATCTCAGACCCGTACTTTCACA
Organism: Betaproteobacteria bacterium; assembly: GCA_009781085.1. Lineage (GTDB taxonomy): Bacteria > Pseudomonadota > Gammaproteobacteria > Burkholderiales > Rhodocyclaceae > WRNU01. The sequence goes on along the minus strand of WQYV01000043.1, from coordinate 9,929 downwards.
TAACGCCCAGGCGCCGGTTCGATCGGCTCGTATTGCGCACTGCCGAGCCGCCCGCGCGCCGCTACCTGGCGGCCAGCAAAACCGTTCAGCCACTCGATCCAGTGTGCCCACCAGCTTCCCGGATGTTCCTGTGCGTCTGCCAGCCACTCGTCCGGCGAAGAAACCTTTGCCGGGTTCGTCCAATAGCTGCGCCGGTTTTTCGTCACCGGGTTGATAGTTCCCGCGATATGGCCGCTTGCTCCCAACACAAACGTTGTATCGCCACCTAGCAGGGCACGGCCAAGATAGGATGTCGTCCAAGGTACGATATGGTCTTCCCGTGCCGCAAAGAAGTAGACCGGAGCGTCGATTTTACCTAGGTTGATCTTCTCTCCCGCCACGGTCAACCGTCCGGGTATGCGCAGGCTGTTTTCGAGGTACATATTGCGCAAGTACCAAGCCAGGAACGGCCCCGGAAGATTGGTCGCATCCGAATTCCAGTGCAACAGGTCGAACGCCTTGGGCGTACCGCCCTTGAGATAGTTGCCGACGACGTATTGCCAGACGAGGTCATTAGCGCGCAGGAAGGAAAACACGTTGGCAAGTTCTTGCCCGCGCAGCAGGCCGCCCTTGCCGATGGTTTTTTCGCGCATCTGCACGCTTGCTTCGTCGATCAGACAACCGATTTCGCCCGTATCGGAAAAATCGAGCAGCGTCGTCAGGAAAGTTACGCTAGCAACCGGGTCTTCGCCACGTGCGCGAGCCGCTGCCAGCGCCGTGGAGAGGATGGTTCCGCCAACGCAGAACCCGAGTATGTTGGGTTTTTTAACGCCAGTAACTTCACGCACGACCTTGAGCGCGGTGAGCGGGCCCCGTTCAACATAATCGTCCCAGGTTTTGTTGGAGTCTTCGGCCCCCGCGTTCTTCCACGATACCAAGAACACGGTGTGCCCCTGTTCGATGATATAACGCACGAATGAATTTTCCGCCTGCAAATCAAGGATGTAATACTTGTTAATACACGGCGGCACGATCAAGAACGGCGTCTGCGCAACCTTTTCTGTTAGCGGCGCGTACTGGATCAACTGAATCAGGTCGTTCTCGAAAATGACCGCACCCGGCGTGATAGCCAACTCACGGCCTACTTCGAAAACGTTTTCATCTGTCATCGAGACCCGCCCTTTTTCAAGGTCGGAGAGCAAGTTCTGGATACCACGCGTAATACTCTTCCCCTCGGTATCAATCGCAGTACGGATGAATTCCGGATTGGTCGCAGCAAAGTTGCTCGGAGCCAGCGCATCAATGTACTGCCTGGTCAGGAATTGCAGGCGTGCCTTGGCGCGTTCGTCGTCCATTGGCACATTATCCGTGACTTGGCGCAGGAAGCTGGAATTGATCAGGTATGCTTGACGCAGGTAGTCGAACATCGGGTTGTTCGACCATTCTTGGGACGAAAAACGCTTGTCGCCCGCTTCGGGCTTGATAACCGGCTCGGAACTCTCGCCCAGTTTGCGACCCATCATCGATGTCCACAAAGCCATGTGATTGGTCGCGAATTCTTTCTGTAAGCGTGTCAGGGTTTCGCTGTCAGGCATAGGCACGTTCGCTGCGGCCTGACCCGTTGAATCTTGCATGGCAACTTGCTGTTCCGCCAAGGTCTCGAAAAAACCTTTCATCATAGCCTGTCCAGCCTGCATCATAGCCTGTAAGCTATCGCCTTGCTGCTTGCTTGTGTCGTTAGACATGTTCTCTCCTCCATGAACCTAAACAACATCGCGTGATATAGCGTCCGCGCTTGCTGATTTTAATTGACAGCCATCCCCATCCTGATTAATTACACCATCCAGTGACGACATCCCGACACTAACAGTCATGATAACGCAACATGCCCCTGAGCACTGAGCCAAACCATCGAGGCAAAACGTCCTGTCACCGCATCGCGCCGGTAGGAGTAGAAGCGCCCACTCTCTGAAACGGTGCACACGCCCCCGCCATAGACACGATCCTGCCCCACCCCTACCAACATCAGCCTACGGCGAGCCAGCGCGAAAATGTTAGCAAGCCATTTTCCCTCTTTTCCATGTGGCACGAAAGCCTCCTCTGCACCGGGGTCGAAGCCCAGGAAGGCAGCCCGCACTTCGCTACCAACTTCAAAGGCCGCCGGGCCGATTGCTGGCCCGAGCCAAGCCAAGACCCGTCCTGGCTCCACGGCCATTGCAGTAAGCGCCGCTTCCAATACGCCAGCAGCCAAACTACGCCAACCCGCATGCGCGGCGGCGACGACCTTGCCTTCCTCATCGCAGAACAGGACGGGAAGGCAGTCTGCCGTCATGATTACGCAGGCTACGTCCGCTTCCCGCGTCACCGATGCATCAGCGCGAACCGGCACGCCGCAGCCTACCCCGGCCAACGCGACTTCGATACCGTGCACCTGTTCGAGCCAGAACGGTTCAGCGGGCACATACCGCCGTAACCGGGCGCGATTGGCAGCAACCGCTGCCGGGTCATCGCCAACGTGCAATCCCAGATTAAATTCGTCATAAGGCGGCTTGCTAACCCCGCCGCGCCGGGTCGTCACCAGCGATTGCACCGTGGGCGGCGCAGGCCAGTCGGGCACAAGGAAGAAATCCCGTTCAATCATCGTCTGCATCCCTATCGATACCGCCTACACTACGACTGCCGAGGGTGCATAGCAAGGATGAAAAATCTTCCGGAAGCGGTGAAAACCAGTGCATGGCCTCATTACTCGCTGGATGGATCAACCTCAACCGAAACGCGTGCAAAGCCTGACGGCCAAAACCCGCCAGAAGCAGGTCAGCGACACGCCGTAAACCATACACCGGGTCGCCGACGAGGGGATGGCCGATATAAGCCATATGTACCCGTATCTGGTGGGTTCGCCCCGTTTCCAGCCGACATTCGAGCAGCGTCGCCGTACTTAGCCGTTCACGTACTTTATAGCGGGTCAGCGCGGCACGCCCTCCCACAACAACGGCCATTTTCGTGCGCTGTACCGGATGGCGGGCAATTGGTGAGTCTACTTCCCCATCGCGGATGACCGCACCATGCACGAGTGCCAGGTAGCTCCGCCCGACCGTACGCGCCTGCAACTGCCGAACCAGGCTGGTCTGCGCCTCCAGCGTTTTCGCCACCACCAACAGCCCGCTGGTATCCTTATCCAACCGATGCACGATGCCCGCACGCGGTATCCCAGCCAACGTCGGGGCATGATGAAGCAAGGCATTCATCAGGGTCCTGCTCCGATTGCCGTTACCAGGATGCACGACCAACCCAGCGGGCTTGTCAACCACCAGCAGGGTTTCATCCTCGAAAACGATGGATAGCGCAATTTCCTCGGCGGCGGCTCCCTCCAACCCGGAGGGCATCTCCGGTGCGGCATCCATTTCCAGCCGCTCGCCGCCATGAACCTTCTTGCGGGCATCGGGCACATGACCATCGACATGGATGCGCCCTTCACGCAGCCATGCCTGCAAGCGGCTGCGCGAATAGTGGGGAAACAGGCGAGCCAGCGCCTGATCCAGCCGCAACCCGGCACAAGACAGCGGGATTACTTCCGCCTTCTGCAACGCAGTTCGACCTTCCCCTCCCTCCCGGTGGGGGATTACTCCCGCATCCGTCGGGCCAAGGCTATAATTTGATAGTTTATTCAATCGAGGGCTTTCGATGACATTCACGCTTGGAAGTGTAACGGGAAAGCTGGCCCGACATGTCGCGCTAATCTCTGCCTTAGTTTTAGCAGGGTGCAGCAGCACACCCGAAGATGAAACGGCGGGCTGGGATGCGCAAAAACTTTATTCCGAAGCCAAAACCCTGATGAACGAAGGAGGCTACGATCAAGCGATCAAGTTGTTCGAAAAACTCGAATCGCGTTATCCCTATGGCCGCTATGCCCAACAAGCACAACTCGACACCGCTTACTCTTACTATAAGTCGGGAGAGCCAGACCTGGTAGTCCTCTCTGCTGACCGATTCATCAAGCTGCACCCTAACCACCCCGATGTCGACTACGCCTACTACCTGAAAGGGCTGGCCAACTTCAACGGAGATCTTGGCGTCCTTAGCAGCGTGGTCAAGAAGGATCTGACGGAACAAGACCCGCGTGCTTCGCTTGAATCGTTCGATGCTTTCCGTGAACTCGTCGAACGCTTTCCGCAAAGCAAGTACGTCGCCGATTCACGATTACGCATGCAATACTTGGTGAATTCGCTCGCCGCCCATGAAATCCACGTCGCACGCTACTACTACAGGCGCGGCGCTTACATTGCTACGGTTAATCGCTCCCAGTCCGTCATCGCGCAATACCCGAACGCCCCATCCCACGAAGAGGCCCTATTCCTATTGGTTGCCAGCTATGACAAGCTAGGACTCGACACCCTGCGCGACGACGCCGAGCGCGTGTTGCGGCAGAACTTCCCCAACAGCAAATATTTCTCGAAGGGTACGACGGAGTGGTGGAAGCGGTGGGATTGAAAACCGCTCACGTTTCCGGGGTTGTGAAGACGGCCCCACAACCCAGCTTCAATCCTCGGCGGCAACGAACCTGACGATGGCTAGCGAGATGTTGTCGCCGTTGCCTTGGGCGCGCTTGCGTGCCAAGTCGAGCAGGTGCTGTGCCGCATCATTGGCAGGCAAGCTAGCCAACGTATCGGCCAGTTCCTCGTCGGAAAAGTAGTTCCACAAACCATCCGAACAAAGCAGGAAGTAATCCCCAGCCACTATGCTATGGTAGCTACCTACCTCGGCCTGCGGCGTGCGGTCGCTGCCCAGGCAGGAAATCAGTACATTGCGCTGCGGATGATGAAGCGCCTCCTCTGCGGTCAATTTTCCCCGACGTTGCAACTCCCCAACCAGAGAGTGATCCCGCGTCCGCAGTATTATCCTGCGGTCGCGGAAATGGTAGAGGCGCGAATCGCCGCAATGCACCCAGTACGCTCTCCCCCGGTAGAGCATGAACGCCACGATCGTGCTGTGCGGATCCTGCTCGCTGGTAAACCGGCTTAGGCGGATAGACGAATGCGCGTCCTGGACCAGCGTATTCAACAACTGCGTAGGTTGTTCTGTGCCCGGGGAAAACGCTTCGAGATTCTGCCGCGCTGCAAGGATGATCTGTTCGGCAGCCATCGCCCCGCCGCTGTGCCCGCCCATGCCGTCGGCCAGCGCGACGAGCAACGCGCCGGGATGCGATGGGTGGGTCAACACGGCAACTCGGTCTTGTTGTTCTCTACGGTCGCCGATATGGCGGGCAACACTGGTTTCGACGGAAACGCGCATGAAGAAGATGGATCAATAAAGGGATAATGGCTACCGATAATAACAACCGGAAGCGGCTCGTATAGCGTGAATTTCCGCAACGTGTATAAGCTTTGCCACGGGCTTGTTGACCTTCCTGGATTTTCCTCGTAGAGTATATGGTTTATCAAATGTGGAGCAACACCATGTACGCGGTGATAAAAACCGGCGGCAAGCAGTATCGCGTCGCGGCCGGCAAAAAGATCAAAGTAGAACAGATACCGGCCGACGTGGGTTCTCAAATCACTCTCGACCAAGTTCTGATGGTCGGTGAGGGCGAGTCGGTCAAGATCGGCACGCCCGTGATTGCTGGAGCCACCGTCACGGCGTCCGTGCTCTCGCACGGTCGTCACGACAAAATCGAGATTTTTAAGATGCGTCGGCGCAAGCACTATCAGAAGCACCAGGGGCATCGTCAGAACTATACCGAAATCCGCATCGAAGCGATTTCGGCCTGAAATCGGAGGCTATTCGACATGGCTCACAAAAAAGCAGGCGGCAGTTCACGTAACGGCCGCGACTCAGAATCGAAACGCCTCGGTGTCAAACGCTACGGTGGTCAGTTCGTCACTGCTGGCAACATTCTCGTCCGCCAACGCGGAACCCAGTTCCATCCGGGCGAACACGTCGGCATCGGCAAGGATCACACCCTGTTCGCGCTCGTCGACGGCACGGTCAAGTTCCAAGTCAAAGGTCCGAGAAACCGCCGTACCATCACAGTTATCCCGACGGTGGCCGACGCGGCCTGACAGTTCGCGCCGGTATCCACGCCTCTATCCGGATGCCTGTATCCTAAGCTCCATCCTCTGAGATGGGGCTTTTTTCTTTTCCCCTTTCATCCGCGCTCCGTTTGGGTCCCGGAAATTCGCCATGAAATTCTTTGACGAAGCCCGTATCGAAGTTATCGCTGGCAAAGGCGGTGACGGTGCGGCCACGTTCCGGCGCGAAAAATACGTCCCGCGCGGCGGCCCCAGCGGTGGCGATGGCGGGCATGGTGGCAGCGTGCTTGCCATTGCCGACCGCAACATTAACACGCTGATCGAATATCGCTACAACCGCATCTTCCGCGCCAAACCAGGCGAAAACGGCGGTAGCCGGGACTGCTATGGCCGGGGTGCCGAAGATGTCCTCCTGCGCTTCCCGGTTGGGACTATCATCAGCGACAGCGACACCGGCGAACAACTTGCCGACCTCGACGAAGACGGCAAACAGGCGCTGCTTGCCGGCGGCGGGCGCGGCGGACTGGGCAACATCCACTTCAAATCGAGCATCAACCGTGCCCCGCGCCAACGCACCCTGGGACAAGAAGGCGAGCGGCGCAACCTTCACCTTGAACTTAAGGTGCTGGCCGATGTCGGCCTTGCCGGGCTGCCCAACGCCGGAAAATCCACCTTCATCCGTGCTGTCTCTGCCGCCCGTCCCAAAGTAGCCGATTACCCGTTCACCACGCTCGCCCCCAACCTCGGCGTAGTACGCACTGTTGAACACCGCAGCTTCGTGATTGCCGACATTCCAGGCCTGATCGAAGGCGCAGCAGAAGGCGCTGGGCTTGGGCATCAATTCCTGCGCCACCTGCAACGCACCCATCTGCTGCTGCACCTGGTTGATCTCGCACCCTTCGACACGGGAACCGACCCAGTGCGCGACGCCCACACCCTCGTTGAAGAACTGCGCAAGTACGACGAAACCCTGTACACCAAGCCGCGCTGGCTCGTGCTCAATAAGCTCGACCTCATCCCAGTTGAAGACCGCACTGCCCGCATCCAAGCGTTCCTCGATGCCTTCGGCCCGGTCGAACGCCATTTCGAAATTTCCGCCATCGATGGCGAAGGCTGTGAGAAGCTGATTTTCACCATTCAGGATTTTCTCGACAGCCAGAACGCACACCCTGACAAGGACGATGAAGTATCCGGATATACTGAAGAATCACAGGGTCCAGCTGAATGAACATGAAAAAGTGCAGCCCTGAAGCAAGCATGAGGTCGCGCATCCGTAACGCCCACCGACTAGTCATCAAAGTCGGCTCCTCGCTCGTCACCAACAATGGCACGGGACTCGACCATATCGCACTCGACGGGTGGGCACGCCAGATCGCCACCCTGCGCCAAGGGGGCCGTGAAATCGCTCTAGTTTCCTCGGGAGCCATCGCTGCGGGAATGCAGCGCCTAGGTATGAAGAGACGGCCAAGCGAAATGCGTTTCCTCCAGGCTGCGGCAGCCGTCGGTCAAATGGGGTTGGTCGAAGCCTACGAAAAGACCTTTTCGCGCCATAACCTTGCAAGCGCACAAATCTTGCTCACCCATGATGATCTCTCCGACCGGCAGCGATACCTCAACGCACGCTCGACGCTTACCGCACTGCTTGAACTGGGTGTTATTCCGATCATCAACGAGAACGATACCGTCGTCACCGATGAAATCAAGTTCGGCGACAACGACACCCTCGGCGCGCTGGTTGCCAATCTCATCGAAGCCGATGCCCTCATCATCCTCACCGACCAGAAAGGGCTTTACACCGCCGACCCCCGCCGTGACCCCACGGCTTCCCTGATTGATGAAGGCCCCGCCGAAAACCCTTGCTATGAGGCAATGGCGGGTGGCGCTGGAAGCAGCATCAGCAAAGGTGGCATGCTTACCAAGGTGCTTGCTGCGCGACGTGCGGCACGCGGGGGCACGCATACCTGCATCGCCAGCGGATACGAACCGGATATCCTTCTGGAACTCCTTCATGGCAAATCAGTTGGAACCCTGCTTCATGCCAGCAGTTCACGGTTAGCCGCACGCAAACAATGGCTTGCTAATCACCTGCAACTGGCCGGTACGCTCGTCATCGACGCTGGCGCGGCCAAGGCATTGCACGAAGGCCGTAGCCTGCTCCCCATAGGCGTAGTCGAAGTAAAAGGCGATTTCAGGCGTGGCGAAGCCGTTGCCTGCGTCAATGAAGCTGGGGAAGAAATCGCGCGGGGCCTCGCCAACTACGCCGCCAGCGAATGCCGCCGCATCCTACGCAAACCCAGTACCGACATCGAATCCATTCTTGGCTACGTCGACATGCATGAAATCATCCACCGGGACAACCTGGTCGTGCGGCGCTAGAGCATTTTTGATTCAAGCCCGTACAAACAAGCGTTTCATTCTTCACCGAGAGAAAAGCCAGCGGGGCTCAATCTCCATATTCTTTAATGAAAGCGTTTGTCATTATACTAATCTCTTCTAGGCAATATTGTCTTCGGTGGCCGAAAGTAAAAACCCATTCCCCCCAAGGCATTTCTTTGATATAACCGTCATCCCCATTAGAGCTTACCATTTCTTGATAACCACCCGGATATAGTTTCCCGGCCCGCCCCCTAAAGCAGTCTGACTTCTCATCAAGACTCAATATAAGCATATTTGTTTCCCCTGTGCCCCCCTCGACCTCAAGTTCAATCTCTTCGACAATGAGACCTTTTGCAAAGACGAACTGCCCGCGTGCACTATGGCCTCCACGTCCCCCCTCCCCCCCCTCACGTTCACTCAATTTAACACCCAATAGCGCCTCCACTTTTTCCCGTGTCCAGGGTTCGGCCTTTTCCAGCTTTTGCAGAAATTCTTCGAGCGTTATGGCAGGCTCCGCGCCCCAGGCAGGGACCAGCAGGCATCCCATCAACAAACAAGCAAACAAGCGCTTCATTTTCATGCTCCTTTACTTTTCAAGGTTTTAGGGGGTCCCAAGGCGCATTAGGATTTTCGAGCGCTGCCCCCCCATATTTTGCATTCCTCAGCGCCTCTTCCGCCCTCGACTTTCTACTAGTACCTGGGCCTTCGTCGCTGTCCTTCTGAAAATCGCCTCTATAAAGATTCTCGTAGGATGGGCCGCCATGGCGTCCCTTTCCGCCTGCGAGCCAGCCGCCGCGTTCATATAAGCCGTGCGGGCATCCCCGATTGCCTGCTTCATGCCTGCCGGGAGGTTATTGACGGTATAGGCCCTGGGGTTCCATTCTTCACCGAGAGAAAAGCCAGCGGGGCTCAATCCCGATACATTTTAATGAAAGCGTTTGTTATTATATCAATCTCTTCCATACATTTAAATCTTCTTCGGGCATCATAAGTAAAAACCAATTCCCCCCAAGGCATTTTTATGATGTAACCCAAATCTCCACTGGAGGTTACTTCCTCTAAAAAACCACCCGAAGAATATAGTTTAGCGCTCCCATCCCCTTTAAAGCAGCCTGACTTCTCATCAAGACGCAACGTAAGAATATTTGTTTCCCCTGTGCCCCCCTCGACCTCAAGAACAATCTCTTTGACAATGAGACCTTTTGCAAAGACGAACTGCCCGCGTGCACTATGGCCTCCACGTCCCCCCTCCCCCCCCTCACGTTCACTCAATTTAACACCCAATAGTGCCTCCACTTTTTCCCGTGTCCAGGGCTCGGCCTTTTCCAACTTTTGCAGGAATTCTCCAAACGTTATGGCAGGCTCCGCGCCCCAGGCAGGGACCAGCAGGCATCCCATTAACAGGCAAACAAACAGGTGCTTCATTTCATGCTCCTTTACCTTTCAAGGTGTTAGGGGGTTCCAAGGCGCATTAGGATTTTCGAGCGCCGCCCCTGCCCCCCCATATTTTGCATTCCTCAGTGCCTCTTCCGCCCTCGACTTTCT
>WQYV01000042.1 GCA_009781085.1 Betaproteobacteria bacterium | reverse complement strand
GGAACAACGCTCCTCCAGACTCACGGGCTTCTCCGACACCCGAAAAGTATTCAAGAGGTGCCGTAGATGACTCTTGCGCAGAAATTGTCGGAATTGCCAAAAGGGGCGCGGTTACAGAATTTTGAAATTCTTTCGACCCTTGGCGGTGGCAGGAACAGCCTCGTTTACCAGGCTTATGATCACCTTCTGAGGGTGTCTGTGGTGATCAAGGAATATCTGCCCGCAGGCATCGCGCACCGGCTGGACTCCTGCTCGGTAGAAATCGTGCCCGACAGGAACGAGCAGTTCAAACAGGGGCAGGAACGTTTTATCAATGAAGCACGCAGCATGACGAGTGTCAGGCATCCAGTATTTCGGGATGCATTACAGCTTTTCACTGAGAACAATACGGCTTATATCGTCATGCCCTACCACGAGGGTAAAACATTGCGCAAAATGGTGCGCGATGGCTGGCAGGCAAAAGATTTAGGGGATTTATTAGCAATCATCTTGCCTGTTATTTCAGGTATTTCTTTATTGCATTCAGAAGGCTATTGCCATTGCGACATCTCGCCCAACAACGTCCTGATACGAAGCAATGGATCTCCAATTCTGCTTGATTTTGGCGCAGTTCAGCGCCAAGGTAAAGCACCTGAATTCCGTCACATCACTGATCTCGCCACAGGTTTTGCCGCAAAAGAACAATATGAAGACGACGGGGAGTTGGGCGCATGGACTGACATTTACGGACTTTCTGCGCTGACTTATTACATCGTGACAGGCGCTATACCCGATCAATCCATGTCTCGAATTACCTTTGACTCTCTGAAGGCACTGGCGAATTTTTCTAACACTGACTTGCCAGCTTGCGTACTTGAAGTGTTTGATAAAGGGTTGGCAGTTGAACCGCAGGGGCGCTTTGAGAGCATAGGCGTTTTTGCGGGAGCAATAGAAAGCGCTACACAGAAAGCGGTATCACAATCATCCGAATCGTTTTTTCACAAGGTGTTATCGCTTGATTCAAATTTTTCAGAACTATCTTCGCAACAAAGAAGCATATTGCAACACGCTGCTGAATTACGCAAACAATTTAGAACAGCCAATATTTAACCCGATATGAAAATAAATCTATTCAAAAACTCCAAAATTGTCTCTGCCACCGGATTTCTGATCCTGATCGCATTGATCTGGTTCGTCGGCCCGTATTTCGGCCTGGATGGTGAGCGGGAGCGCCTGACGTGGATTTTTGCGGTCATGGCGTTGTGGGTGCTCACGCTGCTCGTTGGGCAGACGTTCGTGGCGCGCAAAGGGTGGCTCGTCGAAAAAATGTTGCGCCGACAGGCCGATAAGGCTGTAGCGGATGCTGACGCCGCCCGTCGAGCAGAAGTCAGGCAGATACGCGACCAACTGCTCGCGGCCATCAGCACGCTGAAGACTTCCAAACTTGGCAAGGCACGGGGCAATGCGGCGCTCTATGAACTGCCGTGGTACATGATCATCGGTCACCCGTCAGCAGGCAAAAGCACCGCACTCAATGAATCCGGCCTCACCTTCCCGTTCAGCGATCAAGGCGTTCGGGGAGTGGGAGGAACGCGCAACTGCGACTGGTTTTTTACGACGGAAGGCATTTTGCTCGACACAGCCGGACGCTATGCAACCCAGGACGAAGATCGGGATAAAGATCGGGGAGAATGGCTGGGATTCCTGCGACTGCTCAAACGCCATCGCAGCAAAGCGCCGCTCAATGGCATCCTGGTAGCGTGCAGCCTCCCGGAACTGGATCAGTACCAATCTGAGAATTTCACGCTTTATGCCCGCCAGATCCGCGAGCGGATTCAGGAAGTTGAGGATACCTTCGAGTATCGCATCCCGGTCTTCCTCATCTTCACAAAGATGGATTTACTGGGAGGCTTCGCCCAGTTTTTTGGGGATCTGAACGAAAGCGACCGTGATCGCGTATGGGGGGCAACCCTTCCTTCTGAACTTGAGGGCAATTTCGAGGGTTGGCGAGAAGCCGAGCGGCAGTGTGAGCTGCTGTACCGAGGACTTGCCCAAATGGGCGAAGATAAACTCGGCCTCTCACGTGGCGTTGCCGACAAGTCGGCGCTATTCGGTTTTCCGCACGAGTTCCACCGCCTCAAGGAAGGCGTGAGCCGCCTCATCGAGTTGTTGCATGAGGAAGACCCCTACCATACGAAGCCGCTTCTGAGGGGTTTTTATTTCACCAGCGCCCTGCAATCCAATGAGCCGCCACGCATTGCCGCCGCCGCTCGCCTGTCCAGGCAGTTCGGTTTGGTTCGTAACGGATCCGGGGCCATCGAGCCTTCAGCCTCACATAGCTACTTCCTGCGCGGCTTATTTCATGACGTCGTGTTTCCCGATCAGCACCTGATCCTGCGGCAGACCCAGCCTCGTGCAAACCGCTTGCGCCTGGGCGGCATGTTGGCAGGATTTGCCACACTCATCCTCTGTATCGGGCTGCTGACTCAATCCTGGCTGGGAAATGGCGACATGCTCGCTGCCATCCGGAAGGATCATGCCCAGGCCAGTACCTTGCTTGGCTCGGAAGCCTTGGCGGACAAACTCAAAGGTTTGACCCTGCTGCAAAAGCATCTGGAAGTTTTGCAGCGCCACCGTGAAAGAGGGGCTCCGTGGCAGATCGGCGTTGGTCTGTACCAAGGGCAAAAACTGGAAGCGGCGCTACGCAGGCAATACTTCAACGCAATACGTTCCGTGATGCTCGAACCGCTCCAAGCCAGGCTGGAAGCATCGCTCAGGCAATTTTCACCGGCTTCGGCGGCATCTGCTTCAACCCCTGGGGTTGTGCCGGTTTCCTATCAACACCCAACCCAAACTCCGGGAGACACAAGAACGAGTGCATCAGCCAGCACCCCTGGTCAGGAAACTGCCGACAAAGCATTGGCAGAAGAGCGTTACAACGCGCTCAAGACCTACCTCATGCTTGGCGCGAAGCCGAAGCTGGAAACAGCATGGCTCTCAGAGCAGTTGCCCCGTTTTTGGCAACCCTGGCTTGAATCGAACGAAATCCCGCCCGAATCCATTGAGAGTGGTGATGCGGGCAACGCGCTGAAGTTCTACCTCTCGCAAATAACCGCGCCGGATGTGCCACTGATTGAGAACGACGAAATTCTGGTCGACCAGACCCGCAACGTCCTGCGTCATGCCTTAACGCAACAGCCTGTCGCGGAGAAGATTTATTCAGAACTGATCAAGCGCGCCAACACAAAATTTCCATCGCTGACCGTCGATTTCATCCTCAATGGCAAGGATATCGGGATTCTGACCGGGAACACGGAGGTGCCTGGTGCTTTCACCCGCGAAGCGTATGACAAGTATCTGAAGAGCGCCATCATCGAGACGAGCAGGGGCGGGTTAGAGAGCGCAGACTGGGTACTCTCTGTTGTAAGCCAGGACCATCCAGTAGAAAACAGCGATTCAGCCAGCACACAGGCTGAATTGGAGGCGCTCTACCGCGCCGATTACGCCAAGGCATGGATGGCATTTTTGAATGGCCTTGCTGTTGCTGATCCGAACGACATCCCGAAAGCAGGACAGGCGTTGGCGCGACTGTCAGATAGCCAGAAATCCCCCATCAAAATCGTGTTGCAGCGCGCCGTTTTTGAGACGGCATGGGATAACCCAAGCAAGCTCACGACGACCGTCCAGGATGCACGGCAGGCTGCTTTGGATAAGACAGTCAGGAGGTTGCAGGACAGGACGCATGCGCCAGACATTCGCCTTGGCATCCAGGATGAACGCTTTGGCCCGCTCGGGGTGCAATTTGCCTTCCTTCTGAAACTTGCGGGTGATGAACAACAGCCTTCGGAACTGATGACGGGGTACCTGGAGAGGCTTGGCAAGCTCAAGACCCGTTTCAACAAGATTTCAGGCGCGGAAGAACAAGGGCTGGAAGCACGGGAATTGGTGGAAGCCACCTTGAGCGGCAAGGAGTCGGAACTCGTCGATACGATGCAATATGTTGACGACATCATGCTTGCGTCAGGCGAAGCCCATTTTCAGCAGGCGCTACGCCCACTTCTGACGATGCCTCTGATCAAGAGCTACATCGTATTGTTACCCCCTATTGAAGAAGACCTCAATCTACTGTGGGCGGACGAGGTGTATGAAAACTGGAAGGAATTGTCTGGGAAATTTCCCTTCAGCAGCAGTTCTCGCGACGAAGCAGAATTCCTGGAGATTGGCCTTTTCTTGAGCCAGGGCGGTGCGCTCGACTCTTTCGTGGAGACGACACTTGGCTCTCTTGTGACCCGGCGTGGCAACCAGATCGTCGTCAATCAATGGAACGGTCGAGGGGTGCGCCTGAATCAGGCCTCTCTCATCAACATCGAGCGTCTGCTCGCGTTCGGTGCCATGTTGAAGCGCGGAGGCGAAACAGGGCGCTTTGAGCTACAGCCCGTACCGACGCCGGGGCTCTCGGACATCAGGGTCGAGATCGACGGCCAGACCCTCCTGTACCGGAACGGCCCCCAGCCCTGGAAGCCATTCAAGTGGCCTTCAGGCGAACAGCAGGGCGTGCGCATTCAGGTTGTTGCCTTGAACGGGACGACTGCAACGGTTTTTGAGCAGTCCGGCCGCATGGGGTTGATCCGAGCGCTCAGTCAAAGCACACGCGCATATGACCCCAAAACCACGCGCGCCGAACTGTCATGGCGCGTTGAGGGGATCAGTGGGGCCGAATCGGTAAAACTCAATTTCAATATGGTGGGCGGCCTCAATCCGATGCAATTGTCGGCCCTGAAGTCGGTCAGCCTGCCCCAGCGTATTGCGCAATAGGGAGATGCCATGCCAATTGCCTATAAGCCTGCCCGAGACACCATTCCGCGCTATGCCGTATTCGGCAAATTGCCGCGCCGGGCAGACTTTGTGCGCATCGGTGGGGATCACCCGTTGCCGCGCGAGTTTGATGAACTGATCGGCAGGAGTTTGGCGCTTCTCCAGCGTCAATCCGGCTGGATCGAGGAAAGCTGCCTGGGGACGGGCGCGTGCGATTTCCAGTTCACCTCGCGCGACGGTCGCGAATGCTTCACCGGCGTACTGCATCCAAGCCGCGATGAATCCGGGCGCGTCTTCCCGCTCGTGGCGGGCATCCTCCTCCCCGCTCAGGCCGTTGTCCCCTATGCGCCGGAATTGTCAATCGCCAACGAACTGTACTTTTCCGGTTTGCGTGAGCAGTTGTCGAGTGCCGTTGAGAACGCTGTCGACCTTGTCGCCTGCCGCCAGTTTCTCGAAACCTGGGCTGCGCCGAATCCGCATGCGGGGGAGGACATCGCACTGGGAGAAGAAATTCTGAAACGGCACATGAACCGGACATCAGCGGGCGAGTGGCATGTTGCCCTTCAAGAAGCCGGGTTGGGTGGCCTCGACGACCTCTTGCTGGCGAGCACATTGTCGGACAGCACAATGCAGCGCAAAGCTGCGCCTGTCCTGCTTCCCTTATCCGGGAAAGAAGGAGAGGACACGTTGGATTTGGCTGCCTGGCTTGCGCTTTATCGCGTGGCATCAGGCCAGCACTGCACTCCAGACTACCTGTGCGGTTTTAGAAATGGGCAGCGCGTTCTTGCCGTTTCGTCAGGACGTTTCGGCGAATGGTTTTTGGCCGCATTGTGGGGGATGAAGCCCATGCCTCCAGCGGACGGAAGCAACACCGCATGGAAGCAACATCCCATGCAAACTGAATTTGCCTTGACGCTCGGTCGACTGCTGCTCGACCCCACGGTGAATCTTGCACAACTCATCGAAGCCCTGGAACGGATCGTCCGCAATCTCGCGGACAAACCCGTGCGCAACAAGGGTTTTCACTTTTCTTTTGTCAATTGAGGGAATGAATCATGGCTATCAGTAAGCCCGGCAAGAGCAACACACAGCACCAACTGGATCGCGTTCGCAAGCCGCGCGTGCATATTACCTATGACGTTGAAATTGAAGGAGCCATTCAAGAAAAAGAAATCCCCGGTGTGTTTGGCGTGCTGGGCGACTTTTCCGGCCAGCCCAAGGAGCCATTGCCCCCGGTGAACAAACGCAAGCCCGTTGAGATCGACCGCGACAATTTCGATGGCGTCCTGAAAGGGATGAAACCCCGTCTGGCGATGCGTGTGCCCAACAGGCTCGCAGAAGGGGATGACAGCCTGTTGTCGGTAGAACTCAAATTCAACTGTCTGGGAGACTTCGAGCCTCAAAAAGTAGCGCAGCAGATCGGGCCACTCAAGGAACTGCTCGAAGCGCGCGAGATGCTTTCCGATTTGAACAACAAGATGCTCGGCAACAATGAACTCAGTGAGTTGCTCGACGAAATCGTCCGAAACACGGATCAGGTTAAACAACTTCAAAAAGAAGTTGAGGAGAATGACAAATGACTCAAACCGCACAACAGCAAGCGCTATCCACAGGGCAACTCGCTGAACCCGGTACGGGCCTGCTCGAATCCATTATCGAGCAAAGCAAGGCCGCCACCAACGAAGCGGAAAAGTCGCGTGCCAAGGACTTGATCGGCGCACTGGCCAAGGAGGTACTCGCAGGCTCAGTGGTCGTCGACAAGGATCTCGTTGCCAGCATCAATGCGCGCATTGCAGCGCTCGATGCGCTCATCTCGGCGCAACTCGACGAGGTCATGCACCAGCCCGAGTTTCAACGCCTGGAAGGCTCCTGGCGGGGGCTCAATTATCTGGTCATGGAGTCTGAAACCTCCACGATGCTCAAAATCAAGGTCTTCAACGTCTCCAAGAAGGATCTGCTCAAGAACTTCAGAACCTCTGCCGAATTCGATCAAAGTTCGCTTTTCAAGCGGTTCTACGAGGATGAATACGGCACATTCGGCGGCGCACCCTATGCTGCCATCCTGGGGGATTATGAATTTACTCGTCATCCGGAAGATTTTGAACTGCTCGAAAAACTCTCCGAAGTGGCAGCGGCTGCGCATTCGCCGTTCATCGGTGCCGCAGCGCCTGGGCTCTTCGGGCTTCAATCCCACACCCAGATCGGCACGATCCGCGACATCGCAAAGACGATGGACACCGTGGAATACGCCAAGTGGAAATCCCTTCGGGATTCCGACAATTCGCGCTATGTCGGTCTGGTCATGCCGCGCACCTTGGGCCGTTTGCCTTACGGCCCGGATACCTTGCCGGTTGAAGCCTTCAACTACACGGAAAACGTCGACGGCACGGATCACAATAAATACCTGTGGTCAAACGCCATTTATTCCTACGGCACTGTACTGACCAACGCCTTCGCACAATTCGAGTGGCTTGCAGCCATTCGCGGTGTTGAGAACGGTGGCTTGGTCGAGAATTTGCCGGTGCATACCTTTGCGACCGATGACGGCGAGATCGCCATGAAATGCCCGACTGAGGTGGCGATCACGGATCGTACCGAAAAGGTTTTGTCCGACCTGGGTTTTATAGCGCTGACGCATTGCAAAAACACTGACAAAGCCGCTTTTTTTGGTGGTCAATCCATTCAGAAAGCCAAAACCTACAGTACCGACGCGGCCAATGCCAACGCGCGCCTGTCGACGCGACTCCCCTACATCTTTGCCGCCTCCCGGATCGCGCACTTTCTGAAGGCCATCGTCCGCGACAAGATCGGCTCTTTTAAGTCCCGGCAAGATATGCAGAATTTCCTCAACAAGTGGCTGCAAAAATACGTCAACCTCGACGACACAGCGCCGGACGAGATCAAAGCAAAACAGCCCTTACGCGAGGCAAGCGTTGATGTAAAGGAGGATAAAGCCAATCCCGGTTCGTATGGCGCTGCGCTATTTTTGCGCCCCCACTTCCAACTTGAAGAACTGACGACGTCGCTTCGGCTGGTGGCCAATTTACCAAAACCGACCCAACAATGAAGCGGCTTTTCAGCAGTGTAGTTCCAGTGTAGTTCCCTCATGCAACATTTCAGGAGAATAAGATCATGGCATTAGACGGATTCATCAAAATCGATGGCATTCCGGGCGAGAGCACGGACGCTGGGCACCAGGAATGGATCGAGGTTCTTTCCTATGAACACACGCTTGAGCAACCGGCATCGGCGACGGCCTCCTCGGTCGGTGGCGGGACGGCAGAGCGTGTCAATCACAAGCCCTTCGTGTTTCGTCATCTCTATGATAAGGCGAGCCCCAAGCTCTTCGACGCGGCCTGCACTG
This sequence comes from Betaproteobacteria bacterium, assembly GCA_009781085.1. Classification (GTDB taxonomy): domain Bacteria; phylum Pseudomonadota; class Gammaproteobacteria; order Burkholderiales; family Rhodocyclaceae; genus WRNU01. Next base: position 14,110 of record WQYV01000042.1, on the reverse strand, counting down.
GCCGCCACATCAAGACAATCACTTTCGAGTTGTGGCGCGCAGCGGGTGACGAAAAAGTGAAGTATCTCGAAATAACGATGGAGCAGTCCATCATTTCGAAAATCGTATCGCGTGGCGCGGATGCCGTGGGTGGATTTCCTTCAGAGGAGGTCTCAATCAGCTACGGGAAAATCAAAGTCAACTACACCCAACAAAAACGCGATGGCGGTCAAGGCGGAGGCAACGTGGCCGCCGGTTGGGATTGCACCGAAAACAAGACTTACGCCTGATCAGCGTTTTGCGCCCGTCCGTGTTCGCGAACGGGCGCGTTTAAGGATATTCGTTGTCGTTTTACAGGCTTTTCATGTCCGCTAATCACGGCGGGAGAAGCCGCAAGGCATGCCATGAAACGTGTGGCATGTCCCTGAGCAGTAACCCTGGTTGCAAAACATTCGTATTTTGAGTCACCCCTGCCCAAGGGCAGGAGATTCCTCGATACGGTCTTGGGGAGCCTCAAACTCCCAGTGACGCTTTGCCTCGCGCAACGAAGCCATAAATGGCGGAGACAAGCGCGAGACCCTCGCCCATGCCAATGCGACAAGGTAGGGCGGTAGCGTGCCTGAAGGCGTAGCCATAGAGAATGAAATCATGGATATTTCAAGTGCCCTGAAAGGTGTAGACACCGCGAAAAACGCAGCTAACACAGCGCAGAGCGTCGCCAACGCCGCGAAAAACGCAGCCAGCGGCAACCTGCTGGGCACGTTCTCGAAGTTCAATCCCGGCCTGGCGTTCCCGTCGCTGGAAAAAATGCTGGCTGCTTTTGCCAGTGCCTTTACCCAGGGCAACCGGCTTTTCAAACTTCAGATCGGCGATGGCAAAGTGGTCGGGGACAGGCTGCTGCCGCAGAGCGTGGAGGGCGTTGAGAGCTTGTCGGCTTGTTACAGGTATGAGGTCATCTGCCTGTCGCCCGACGCATTCATTCCTCTGAGCGGATTGCTTGGATTGGCGGCGCAACTGGACGTCATCACTGGGGCGGGAGGCAGTATTGGCCCCGTCGCAGACGGTCCTACAGACGTTACCCGCTGCGGGTTGATCACCGATGTGAAGACGCTGCCCTCTGACGGGGGGTTCGCGCGATATAAGCTCGTCATCGAAGCGCCTCTGGCGCTGCTCCGCTACCGGAGGACGAGCAGGGTCTTTCAGGACATGCCAGTGCCCGAAATCGTCAGGCAGATCCTCTCGGAGCACATCGAAGCCAACAGCGCCATTGGCGGCGTGCTCGATGTCAAACTGGATCTCGTCCGGCAATACGCTCCGCGCTCGTACTGTCTCCAGTACCGGGAATCGGATCTGGCCTTCATTGAGAGGCTGCTGTTTGAAGAGGGCTTACCCTATCGCTTCGAGCACAAAGGGGGTGAGGCGCCCGCCGTCACCTTCATTGTCTTCGATGACCCCTTTGGGCTACCGCAAACCAAACAAGAAAGTGTGCGTTTTCACCGGGTCAGCGCGACCGAGGCCCAGGACAGCCTCATCGAATGGAATGAATTCCTGAGAATCGGCCCTGTATCTTCCAGCCTCTCCTGCTACGAGTACAAATGCGTCCAGGTTCACGAAGTATCGGAAGAAACCGGCATCGGGAAAGGCGAGGAGAGAATCGAGATTCCGGCAGAATCCTCTTTGGAATGCTTTGATCCGCAGACCCACTATTACGGGACTGATGCCAACGACCTTGACCGCTACACCAGCCGACGCCAGGAAGCCCAAGACCGTGAAAAAGGTGGCTATTCCGCGCAAGGCAACGTGCGCCAGTTGCAGGCAGGTCTTTGGTTCGTATTGAACGGCCATCCATCCTTCGACCAGGCCAGCGCCCCGGAAGAGCGGGAGTTTGTTGCCTGCGCACTGAAATTCAGCGCCCATAACAACGTGTCGGAAGGGTTGAAACAGGCATCCCCCATCCCGTTCCTGAAACAAGGGAGCCAGAAACCCGGAGAAGTTGAGGAGCCCCCGTACTGGGTAGAGATCGAAGCACGCAAGCGCGGCTATCCCCTGACCCCAACATATGCTCATTCCCGTCATGCCAAGCCCACTGCCCCCGGCTTACAGACGGCCACTGTCACCGGCCCGGAAAATGAAAAAGAAGTCTATACAGACAAGATGGGCCGGATAAAAATCCAGTTCCACTGGCAGCGCACCCAGGAACACCCCACCATCGGCGCAAACAAGGATGAGAATTCTTCGTGCTGGGTACGTGTACAACACCAGTCGGCGGGTGCGGCCTGGGGGCACCAGTTCATCCCCCGCATCGGGCAGGAAGTGAGCGTCGACTTCTTCGAGGGCGATATTGACCGGCCTGTGGTGGTAGGCGTCCTTTTCAATGGCAGGCACCCTAACCCGTGGTTTGGTGGCAAAGGGGAACTGCCCGGCAACAGAACTCTTTCGGGTATCAAGAGCAAGGAATTCGACGGAACCCAGTACAGTCAAGTCCAATTTGACGACACGAAAGATCAGGTCAACGCCACCCTGAGCTGTGAGCACGGCAAGACCCAACTCAATCAGGGTTTCCTGGTTACCCCGAGAGAAAGCGGCGCAGGAGATCCCAGGGGGGATGGATTCGAGTTACGTACCGACCGTCACGGGGCGGTTCGTGCGACCGAAGGTCTGCTCCTCACCACAGAGGACTGCCCTGGGGGTAGCGGTGGGCAACTCGTCCGCGCGCAGGCTCAAACACAACTCGAAATGGCGCAACGTCTTGCCCAGGAACTGTCCGACGTGGCACAGCAGCAGCAGTCGAGTCCGGTGGAAATCGGCCCCGAGGAACTTGACCCGGACGGCCAAAAAATGACCAAGACCCCGGCAGGCCACCTCGAACACTTCGTCAAGGCGGTTCAGACATGGGAGTCCGGGAAGAACACCGACCCCGAGAAAAAGACGGCGACACCCGAGCAGCCTGGGCGGCAGGGCATCCTGCTCATGAGCGGAGCCAAGGGCATGGGATTGAGTTCGCAAGAAGAGCTTATTCTCACCTGCCTCAAAAACCTCGATACCGTCAGCTTGCGCAACACCCAGCAGACAACAGCGGTGAAATGGATACACAACGTTGGCAAAAAGATCTGCCTTTTTGTTGCAGGTGTAGCCGGAAAAATCTCCCTCAAACTCATCGCAGGCAAAGGGGACGCTCAACTTCACGCCCAGTCGGGGAACGTAGAAATCATCGGAAACCAAAACCTCTGGCTGGTTGCAACGGAGAAAAAACTGACCGCCTTCGCAAAGGAAGAAATGCTGCTGAGTTGCGCCGGGGGCTACATTAAATTTGCGGGTGGCAACATTGACATTCACTGCCCTGGCAAAATTTCCTTCAAGAGCGCCGACCACGACTTTGACGATGCGGCGAGCCTGGACGAAAAACACCCCGGCGTGGCGCAGGCGCGGTTCTCGGAAGAAGAACTGCTGATGTTCAAGAACTTCTCGGGCTGAAGCATCTGCTGTTCCAGACCTGCACACAAGCTGAATAGAAGCCTTATCGAAAGAAATCACAATGGCGGATAACCCAAAACCGTTGAAACGTTTCATCCTCCCGTTCCCAAAGACAAGGAACCAGGACGGAAGTGTTCAGGAAATCGATCCGTTTGAATTCCTCATCACGTGGGGAAAGAGCGCGAAGGACGGTTTCTTCCCGCTGGGTGAAAGCGGGCAATGCCACGGGGGAATCCACTTTGATGAGAGCACGGGCAGAGAACTCTACCAGGCAGACGGCATTCGCTGCATCGCGGATGGCGAGGTGATCGCCTACCGTTTCGACAGAGAAATGCCCGTCTCAAACTACGATAACAACAGAAAAGCCAGATACTCAACCAGTTTCGTGCTTGTGCGGCATCGCCTGCAAATCCCTGCCGACCTGATGCCGCCTCCCAACAACACGAGCAATCCTCCCGATCCGCCGTCGTGCGTTTTTTACAGCCTCTACATGCACCTGAAACACTGGAAAGCCTACGAAGATGACGAAACCATCAAACGTCCCTCTTTCTTGGCGATTTATCCGACTCAGCGTATCGTAGGCAACAGGGCCTATGACGTTGCGCCCAGCGGTTCGTCATGGACGAATTCTTCACCCCCGGTGCGCCAAAAGGGATTGAAGGTGGATAACGGCCATACCGCGAATGCCCAACAGATCGGCTGGCTGCCCCGAAACGCGAGGATCACATTAGTTGGGAACGATTTGGGTAACGGCAAGTACCGGCTCGCCAGCATAGATTCCGGCACGTCCTTCATGCGCAACGGAACAACCAACCTATGTACGAACGGTGTCGTCGATATCTGGAAACTTGACCCCATCATCACTGGTCCGGCAGAGACGGACAAGGTTCACATTCTTGCTACGCCGGTGGAAATCAAGGCAGGCGAATTTATTGGGCATATTGGGGAATATCATCGCTTCGACGCCGATGTCAGCACCTACCAAAATAGGCGCTGGATGACACACCTGGAGGTGTTTGCAGGGTCGGAACTAGAGAATTTTATCGCTCAATGCCAGGCTGCCGACGGACGTGCAGCGCCCGATGCCAAGTCTCTCCTCGTTATTGAGTGCGGTGCAGAGCCCGCGCTCCTTTCGCGTCCGAATGCCAAAGTTGATAAAGGAGATCTGTTCAGAAAGGTAAAAAACTGCAAGGCAGAAGGACCCTGGATCAAGATGGAGCGCGGGGAATCGAAGGTGGAAGCGAAAAGCGCCCTGAGCGGCTGGGTTGCAAATGAGCAAAAATATAATGGAGGGAAGCTCTTATTTGCGGCGACGGTCGATGAACATGGTTCGAATCCGATCTATGCAAATGACTACAATAACCAAACAACTCACACGTACCGCAAAGTCTTCACGCCCAGCGGGACAACATTTGTCTGGGTAGATCGGGGCTGGTACGAAGGTAGCATGGTAGCAGGACGAAACAAAAACAAAAACGAGATCGTCGAAGCAGTAGACGATTACCCGTTTGCATATGAGAGGTTTCCCCCACTGCAAACGGTGAACCGCGAACACAAAGAACCCGCTGCGGCAACGATGGTGGTGGATCTGAAAAAAAAGAATAATCCGATAATCGGGGTAGAAGCGAAGGACGACCAGGGCGTTCGTTGGTGGGGGTTGAAATATCCTACCGACGCTTTTGATTGGGGTGCTGGCTATGTGTGCGAGAGGGGTTTTAATAAGGTGAGATTCTGTACCATGTGGGCTTGGCCGGGGTTTGAGCGATCCGAAAATACAAGCTCTGTAGAGGAATGGTTTGACCTGCGATTGGAAAAGAAATACAAGCCAAGCAACAAAGTTCTTGAAAATCTCTTCTATGTTGTGGATAGAAACGGAGACAGGCAACTGACGGGGCAAGAGCTTAAGCAGGCTTGGAGCGTGGTATGGTTTGCGCAACCGCTTTCACGCCAGATCGTCAAGAACAGGAGTGAATGGGGCCTGCCGAAGAGCGAATGGGACGCTCTGGACAAGCAGATGAAGGCCAAAGGCAAGACTGCAAGCGGTATTGACTATATGGAAGTCTGGGAGGAGGAGAAAAAACGGATCGTGAAGTTAAGGTTTTGGGATGAGGTGAAAGCCGGTGTAGTGGGCTTCCCGGACATGAATGTGTATCATATTCACCCGTTGGCGTTGATTGAGAATTTTGCGGGCCTGAGAGCAAAGGGAGTGACAAGTCTTTCTGAGAAAGGGTATTGGTTTATATTTCATATTGAAGGGGGAGATAACCCTATAACTAGATCACTCCATTGTCCAGGATTTGGGAGTGGTGTCACTATTGGGCCTGGGTACGACATGAGAGAACGACGGCCTGCTGATATAAAGAGTGACTTGATGAGCATTGGCCTCTCAGAGAGTGTTGCAACAACGTTTTCTGGAGGATCTGGGTTAAAAGATATAAAAGCAAATCCAAGTACAAATACACCTGAAAATAAAGCAGCGACGAACTTTAGTAATGCTAATAAAGATCTAGCCAGCTTGACCCTGGATCAACGAATGGCATTATTAAAAATAATTGCCCCACATTATGAAGGGATTGTAAAAAGAAATACTAAAGAAATACCTTTGGAGCAGCACGAATATGATGCATTGGTCTGTTTCACCTATAATCCTTCAGATGAAATTCGTTCTGTTACGAATCTTATCAAAACAGGAAAAAATGATAATAATCAAACAAAAATTGATGAGGCAATGGATGGCATAATGTCTCGAAATCCCTTTTCGCCTTCAAGTGACCTTTATAATGGCATCAATAATAGAAGGAGTAAAGAGGTATATTTGTTTAAGTTCGGAGTATATACGGATGTTACAGAAGCCTAAATTTTTTGCAGCCGCACTGCTTCTATTTGTGAGCGGTATATCCCTTGCGGGTGATGGAGACGTTGTTCAGCATAACCCATTTATTGGGCGTTGGGTCGTAACAAAAGTGCTTTGCGATAGCAAGGATCCCGAGGAGAATAGGACTATTCTATGTGATGATCCTTCTGGAAAATGGAGAATTTTTAGCTTTTCTGAAAATTCCTTGACAGGAAATCCCTAAACAGTAGTTAGGCTTTTGGAATAAAGACTATGAACCTAAGCGCCATTTCACTCATTCCTCTTCTCTTGTTGTGCATGCCAGCGTTCGCCGAAGATCAAGAACAATGCGAAGGACCAGACACAAGCACCTACCATGAGGTCTGTGTTCTTTCCAAAGAGACGAAAGCCATTGACGCCGAGTTAAATAAGACCTACCAAGCCATTCTTAAACAGTACAAAAAGGACGGCCTGATGAAACAGCACAAGCTTTTAGTTGAAGCTCAGCGGGCGTGGGTTAAGTTTATGAATGCAAACTGCGAGTTTGAGAACGAAGAGATCGGAGGTATCTACTCCATATCTTGGATCGTATGCAACAACAAGATGACGTCTGAGCGGTTGCTGTATCTTGAGAAATTCCGTTAAGCAATGACATACAAAAGCTCGCGTAGGTTGGGTTGAGTGAAACGAAACCCAACATTGAGGAGAAGGGTATCCGCATGAGATTCTGGTGTATATGGAGGCGAACGGAAAATACTGCACTACTCAATCATTGTGCGTTGGGTTTCGTTTCACTCAACCCAACCTACGGGCTACAATGGAAAAACGCATACGCGATATTATGGATATAGACCCTAATGCTGAAGAATGGAGTCTAGATTGACTTTATCGAGATAAGTCAAAATGAGTGACAACCCAAAACCATTGAAGTCTTTCAAGCTCCCGTTCCCAAAGACAAAGAATCAGGATGGCAGCTTACAGGAAGTCGACCCATTTGAATTTCTCACGTCTTGGGGACAAAGTGCGAAAGATGGTTTCTTCCCGCTTGGTGAAAGCGGGCAATGCCACGGGGGGATCCATTTTGATGCAAGCACGGGCAAGCAATTCCACCAGGCAGACGGCATCCGCTGTATCGCGGGCGGAGAAGTGATCGCCTACCGTGTCGACAAAGAAATGCCCACAGCCGACTACGACAATGATAGAAAAGGCAGATACTCGACCAGTTTCGTACTCGTGCGACATCGCCTGGAAATACCTGCCAACGTGGTGGGTTCCAGCACCACGAACAATCCTCCTCCTCCTCCGTCGTGCGTCTTCTACAGCCTGTACATGCACTTGTTAAGCTGGAAGGGCTATGAGGCTCACCCGGAATACACACGTCCTTCCTTCTGGGAAATCCACCCAACTCAGCGTATCGTAGGCAAAAAAGCAGATGATCCTTCACCCAGTGGGCCGCAATGGACGAATACCCCGCCCCCGGCGAATCAAAAGGGTTTGAATGTGCATAGACTGAATGCCCAGAACGGAACTGCCCAACTGATTGGCTGGTTGCCCCAGGACGCGAAGATCACACTGGGGGACAAGCTGAATGATGACAAGTACCGGCTCGCCAGCGTCGATTCCGGCACATCCTACAAGCTCAACGGAGTTTCCGACCTCTGTACGGATGGAGCCGTCGAGATCAAGAAACTTGACACCATCATCACCGGGCCGAAAACGACGGACAAAGTTCACATTCTCAATCCACCAGCCGAGATCAAAGCGGGCGACACCATTGGGCATTTCGGCGAATACCATCGCTACAGCGATGATGTCAGCATCTACAAGTCGGAACGCTTGCTGACCCATCTGGAGGTGTTTGCGGGGCCGGAACTGGAGAAATTTATCGAGGAGGATTGCCGAGCTGCTGACGAGGCATCGGACAATACCAAGTCACTTCTTGTCATTGAGAAAGATGCAGTTCTCAAGAAAAATCCAAAAGAGAATGCCAAACTTGCGAAGGGCGAACTGCTCAGGGTGGCAATAGGCAGCAAGGCAGAAGGACGCTGGATCAAGCTGGAGCGCGGGGACAAGAAGGTGGAGGCGAGAACAGCCTTGACAGGCTACGTCAGCAAAAAGCAGAGCTATGATGGTGATTGGCTCTTTTTTGCGGCGGTTGCCAATGCAGACGGCGCAGATCCCATCTATGCGAATGATTTCAAGACTCAGACTCGCACACACCGCACGCTCTTCAAGCCAAAAGGGACATTTGTCTGGGTTGCGCGATCCTGGTACGAAAATGTTAACTTTACAGCAGGGCGCGGCAAAAACAAAAACGGAATAATCGAAGTGAGAGCAGATTGCGATTATGGATACGAGCAGTTTCCCCCATCACAAGGGGAGAACTTCGTTGCCGATGAACTCGTATCGGCAACGATGGTGCTGGATGTGGGAAAAACGAAGAACCCGTTAGTCCAGGATTCTGCGAAGGACGATCAAGGCGTGCGTTGGTGGCTGGTGCGGTTTCCAGTCAGACAGAAAAAAAGTGACGCCAGCGAAGGCCCCAGCTTGCCGGATTGGAGAGAAGGCTGGGTAAGTGAAAGGGGTTTTGATAAGGTGAAATTCTGTTCCATGTGGGCGTGGCCGGGGTTTGAGCTGTCCGAAAATACAAGCCCGGTAGCAGAGTGGTTTGACCTGAGTTTGGAGAGGAAGTACACGCCGAGCAACCCGGTGCTCACAAAGCTTTTTGAAATTGTGGATCAAAACAATGACGGGCATTTGACGGGAGATGAAATCCGTCAAGCCTGGGGTGATGCATGGCTTGCGCAACCTCTTTCACGGCAGATCGTCAAGAACAAGAGTGAATGGGGCTTACCGATGAGTGAGTGGAACGCTCTGGATCAGTACATGCAAGGGAAAAAGACGCAAAGCGGTATTGACTATATGCAGGTATGGGGGGAAGAGAAAAAGCGGATCGAGAAGCTGCGGTTTTGGGATGAGGTGAAAGTAGTGGCGGGTTTTCCGACGGATATTAGTGTGCATCATATTCATCCGTTGGGGCTGATTGAGAATTTTGCGGAGTTGCAAGAAGGGTGCAGATGTAAGAAGGTATTTACAGCAGAACTATTCAAAGAATTTGCCCCTGCTGCTCCAATGGATAAAATTACTGCTTACCTACAAGCTTTATTAGAGATGTTTGAGAGGTACGGGATCACAACCTGTTTAGGTAAGGCACATATTTTGGCGCAAATGCTGCATGAGAGTACTTCATTGAGAGATACAAAAGAATTAGGTTCTCAAGCCCATCTCCAGGGGAAGGACTATTATCCTCATGTTGGGCGCGGTCTTATTCAGCTTACGCATATAGAAAACTATAGGAATTATGGAAGATATGTGACTGGGAATGAATTTGAATTTACAACACCTCAACCTCCCCTTCCGTCATCGATGACTTTGGCTCACTTCAAAACGACTCCTCAGTGGAAGAATCATTCATGGGATACAGCTTTATTTAGAAAACTTGAAAATGCACCATATTGCGTAGACTCGGCAGGATGGTTCTGGGCAATGTGCAGCAATGGAAAACCAGTTACAGATATGAGACCAATTGCAGATGCGGATGATCTCATCTATTGCTCTAGACTTATCAATGGAGCGTTTAACGGCTATGAAGACAGGCGCAAAAAATTAAACAAAATCATAGAAGTAATGGGTATGAATGAACACCGCACAAAGAATAATTCGGGTGTATACGGTTTCCTTGACAGCAAGTGTTCAAAAATGCCAAGAGAAGCTTGGCTTTGGGCAAGATATCACGATGCTACAGTAACAACTCTGGATTGTGGTTCGAAAGATCCACAAGAAGCCATTATCGGATATCAATGTTATCTTTCGCTTAACGATAACACTGTCAGTGCAAGCGTTGCTCAACAACGCAGGAACACTGCTCAACAGCGTATTGTGGCACTGGGAGGCACATTATGATGAAAAATGCGATAGTATTACTGTTTCTTATTAATTTATGTTTGATTAATAATTTATCTGCTCATGAATCTAATAATCTGGATATTGATTTTGACCTTGACGGAAAACCAGATAAGGTTACTATCACTATACCACGAAATTCGTCCGACGATTATGTTAACGAGAGCGTTCCGGTCACTATCCGAGTCGACTTCAGTTCTGGAAAAAGAAGTTTTGAGGGCGTTTTACCTGTAGAGTCTGGTATAGTATATTCCATGATGCCTTATGCAAGGAAAGAAGGTTACTTGGTATTGGATTTTACAAATAGGAGCACAAGGGACGCTACATTGATAATTGCTCAATTGTACAGATGGGACGCTGATGTCAGCAAACTTTGCCTATATGCTGAAGTTACAGGTGTATCAGGAAATACACTTAAAAAAGAATTTTATCCATCATTTAAGCAAGTTGCCATATTCAATGAATGCAAGAGCCTAGCTGATTCATCACCCCATGAAGAAGATGAAGATAATGGTTACTGGAAAAAAAACACCAATATCTCAGTAAAAATCACAGAAAAAAAAGCGGCGCTGTATGACTCAGCAAACTTTTCTACAAAAACAAAAATGTATCTCATTAAGGATGATAAGGTGATTATCAAAAACTACATGTTTTCACAAAAGGATGGCACAGATTGGTTTTTGATTGAATATTTTAATGAGGCTAAAAACTTGCTAATTACTAAATGGATAGAAGGGAAATCCATTGGGTTGGTTTTACCTAATTAGTCCGACAGTCTGAGTGAACTTGGGAACTCCAACAATTCTAAAATATAGTCAGTCGCGATAAGGCAACGAGAAGGAAATATAATGAAGAAGACTGTTACTAGGCAGAAACGAACCGTCAGGATGATGACTGCGGTGTTGTCGATTGGGATGGGGCTTTTGTTTTACTCATCGGATAATGAGGCGGAAGTACCGAGAAACACGGCCATAGTATCGAAAAGCAAAGCAGATGCTCTTGTACAGATATGCATAAATGATAAATGCGGCTACATCAATGGTCATGGGAAGATAATTATTCCGCCGAGGTTTGGGTGGTCAGTTGAAGCTGTTGAGAATGGGGATTTTGCAGCCAACGGTTTGGCTGTGGTTGAGGAAAACGGAAAATGGGGTTACATCAACATCAAGGGTGAGATGGTGATTTCACCAAAGTTTGATTGGTCGGGAGGATTTTCCGCCAATGGTTTTGCGCAGATCAGAGAAAACGATAAATACGGTCTCATCAATGCAAAAGGCGACATATTGATAATGCCAATGTTTGAGGGGGTGCGGGATTTTGCTTCAAATGGTCTAGCAATGGTTGAGAATAACGAGAAATACGGTTATATCAATACTCATGGTGACTTGGTGGTTCCGACGAAGTATGAATTCGCAAATAATTTTGCGGCCAATGGTTTGGCATTAGTTAAAGAAAACGGAAAATGGGGTTTCATCAACGCCAAGGGCGAGATGGTGATTTCGACGGGATTTGAGTCGGCAAGTAGTTTTTCTGCAAATGGTTTGGCACTGATCAGAAATAGTAGCGGGAAATACGGTTACATCAATGCCAAGGGTGAAGTTGTGATTCAACCGCAGTTTGAGGATGCAAAGGATTTTGGCACCAATGGTTTGGCATGGATCACGCAGAACAAGAAAGTCGGATTTATCAACGAAAATGGGGAGATAGTGATTCCGGCAAACTTTGATTCGGAACATGTTTATTGGAATTTTTACTTTTTTGATACTAATGGTTTAGCTCGGGTCAAGAAGGATAAGAAATACGGGTATATCAACACCAAGGGCGAGGTGGTAGTTCCGATTACATTTGAAACGACTTGGGGATTTTCTTCCAACGGTTTGGCAGTGGTCGGTGATAATGGAAAATACGGCTACGTCAATATTCAAGGAGAGTTGATGATTCCTTTGAAATTTGACGAAGCACGGAGTTTTAACATCAATGGTCTAGCAGCAGTTAAGGAAAACGGGAAATGGGGATTTATTAACACTAAGGGTAAGATGGTGACTCCTTTTAAGTTTGATGAAGTATCAGATTTTGAAGCAAATGGATTGGTAAGGGTAGTTAAGAATGGAAAAAGCAGTTTCATCAATGCAAAAGGTCATACTGTTGTGACCATTGACAGAGTTTGTGATGTTGAAGTCCTGAAGAATTCCCGAGGAAAAATATTATGGCCGCAGAAAACCTCTGCTCAAATTTGTGAAGCTCGCAGCAAGCCGGAAAATACAGCTGAAACAGCAGAACAGTCTGGTATCGCGTTCTCGCACGGCGACTGGGAACTCACATGCGACAACATCCTGACCTGCCGGATGGAGGGGGCAACCGAAGGAGTGGGTTCTGTACTGATTACCCGTGCCGCAGGCCCCAATGCCCCGCTGCATGGGGAGGTTACGCTGGCGGATATCGATGAAGAGGCGGCAAACCCATTACCTCCCTCTTTGACCCTTCTGGTCGGCGGTAAAAATAAGGGGCAACTAAGATACCCCGGTGGTGAAGGCGGTTCCTATCCACTGACGCAAACCCAAACACAAGCCTTGCTCGCAGGAGCAAGGACGGACAAGGAAATCGTGTTCAAGGGTGGAAAGGAGCCTTTCGTTCTGTTCGGAAATGGCATCTCTGCGGTGATGCTGAAAATGGACGAGTTTCAAGGCCGGATCGATACGTCGGGCGCACTCATTCGTAAGGGCAAGAAATCAGAAAATAGCGTTCGCGCACCCGTTCCAAAGCCCGTTATCAAGGCAGCAAAGGTCAGTGATAAGCCCGCCCGTGATCTGACAGCGTCAGAGGTGCAGGCTATCGAACCATTGCTGTGGAAGAGCAAGGGCGAGATGTGCGACCTGCATGAACCTGAACGGAAAAAAGACTTTGAAAATGGAGAAGCGCTCAAGTTCACCCTGACGCCATTGGATGAACGGCATGTACTGATTTCCACATGGTGCCTCATGGCAGCATATCAGGGGACAAATGCTTATTGGATAGTGGATGCCGAACTCAAAAACCCTCCAAAGTTTCTGATGGAGGAAGTCAATCTTGAATATGAGAAAGGAGTCCTGAGCAGTTCAGCCAAAGGAAGAGGAGTAGGCGATTGTTGGGGAGGATCAACCTGGGTTTGGGATGGAGCCGAATTTCGTCTCAGTCAGGAATGGACGTCGGGTAGCTGTAGCGGCATCCGTGCGGGCGGCACATGGAACATTCCTACGTATGTAACGGAAGTAAAACCCGCTGAATAGTACAGTTGGCACGTTTTCAGCCCACGAAGCCCGGTGAGTTTTAGTAAGCAAACGATATTAGAAAGATAAACGAATACAGTCGATCACGGATGGCAAGTAGTCCGTCAATCGAAGTGAAACATGGAAAATTCCAAAGGTCGATCTAAAAGCTGGTTAAAGCAGGATGATGAATTTCTAATCCAGAATTATGCTACACACACTGCAAAACAGATTGCGACAATGCTTGGTTTTCCAGAAAACACTATTTATATACATGTGAAAAAACTTAAATTAAATAAGAGTAAACAGTGTCTCGGCAAAGTATGGTCTAAAGATGAAGAAATATTCTTAATTGAAAATTACAAAACACACTCACGGGCCGAACTGGCAAGCCATTTTGATATCAGCGTTGAGACGATTTCTCGCAAAATTAGAGAACTTGGGTTGAGAAAAATTAACCCAAGAATTTGGACTGATGAACTTGATAAAATTTTAAGGGTCTTAGGAAGCAAACATGACTAGATGGCATGTTATCTTCTTGAGATGATTGGGAAAAACAGATACTTCAGGCGTTCTAAAATCAGCGAGGCGAAATTTCGCCAGGTCGTGCGCTGCT
>WQYV01000041.1 GCA_009781085.1 Betaproteobacteria bacterium | reverse complement strand
TTTGTGCTTCACCTCAAAGAGTGCGAGTTTCGATTTAACCATCGCCATGGCAACCTTTACTTGGTACTGTTAAAGTTGTTGCGTGAGCAACCTTTGTAGCTTGGTTTGCTTCCTAAGACCCTTTTTTTTAATTATCGGTAAGAATAAGCCGGATTAAGGTGTACAGGTTACGCAATTTGTATCACTTCTCCCCGAAAGGATGGTTTGTCGCTGGGATATGTGAAAAAGTGCACACAGGTCAAAGAGAGGCAGGGCAAGATAGTTGAAAATCCGTTTGTCAGCGTTTTATGTCGTGCAGCAAAAAGGGTGTTAATATATTGTCATTATGAACGGTGAAGGGTATCGCAAATGAGGGAAAGCGATTCATTCAAGGTTCTACTGATTGAACAGGACGAAGCGCGCAAGGTATGTGCTTCACTGACTTCACTTTCGTTGGCTCAGCTCGATGCTGGTGAGGTGCTGATCCGGGTGCACTTTTCGAGTATCAACTTCAAGGATGCACTGGCCGCAACTGGGGCGGGGAAGATCATCCGCCGATTTCCCTGTGTGGGCGGGATCGACTTGGCTGGTGAGGTGGTTGAGAGCGCCGATTCCCGTTTTAAAGCAGGCGATGCGGTGATTGCCACCAGCTACGACATCGGTGTCGCCCATCATGGAGGCTATGCCGAATACGCCAGGGTTCCAGCGGGCTGGGCGATTCCGTTACCGTCGGGGCTCGACCTGTTAGAAGCGATGGCTCTTGGCACGGCGGGGCTGACTGCCGCGCTCGGGATCGTGAAGATGGAAGACAATGGTCTTGCACCGGGCAATGGCCCTGTGCTCGTCACTGGGGCGAGCGGCGGGGTAGGGGGGCTGGCAATCGATATGCTGGCGCAACTTGGCTACGAGGTGGTAGCCCTGACCGGCAAGCCGGAGGAAGCAGATTTCCTCCAGCGCATCGGTGCAACGGACATTCTCCCACGTGGGGGAATCGATTTCGATAAGGTTCGTCCGATAGAGGCCGCCCGTTGGGCTGGGGCAGTCGATAACGTGGGCGGGGCGATCTTGCATTGGGTGCTGGCGACGATGCGCCAGAACGGTGTTGTGACCAGCATTGGCAATGCCGCCGATTTCAAGCTCTCGACCACGGTATTTCCGTTCATTTTGCGTGGCGTAAGTCTTTTGGGGATTGACTCGGGTTATGCGAATATGACCATCCGGCAAAGGGTTTGGGCACGTTTGGGGGCTGATCTCAAGCCGCGCCACCTGAAAGATTTTATCTGCGTAATCGGGTTCGACGAATTGCCGGGCGCTTTCACTGCCTTCATCGAAGGGCAGGCAAGGGGGCGGACTGTCGTCCGCATCTTGGATTGAACACGCGTCGAGTGTAATCCCCGTCATTCATGGCGGGGTAAGCGAGACAAGCCGTACATGGAGCCGAAAGCTCCGCTGGATCATATCGAAACATTGCAGGAAACTGCGCTGGGCACTGTGAATACACAATATGACCGAAGAAGAAACCGGAGTCCTGCCGAAAATACTGGTCGTTGATGACTCGCGCATGGTGCGTGCTAGTCTCATCAAGCAGATTCGCCACCGTTTTCAGATAAGGGAGGAGACTGACGGTGAGGTGGGGTGGGAAGCCTTGTTGGTCGACCCCTCGATTCGGATCGTTCTGACCGACCTTGGCATGCCTAGGCTCGACGGCTTTGGTTTGCTCGAACGTATCCGGAGTTCAAAGGTGCAGCGCATCCAGGAACTGCCGGTCGTCATCATTTCGGGCGACGAGGATGACGAAGCCCGTCAGCGTGCGCTGGATCTTGGTGCAAACGATTTCGTTTCCAAGGGCGCTGGATGCGCCGAGATGACGGCACGGCTCGAATCCTTGCTGGATTTGACCAATACCCGCCGTAACCTCGCGTTGTCGGGGCAGAACCCGATCATCGACCCGGTTTCCGGGCTGGCAACGCCTGCTTATCTCAACCACAACGGCGAACAGCTCCTGGCGCAAGCGCGGCGGCGGCAAACGGCGATTTCGGTGATGGTGGTCGAAATCGACCATTACGAACAACTGATTGAATGGCATGGTAGCCGCGTGGCTGACCTGATTACCAACAAACTTGCCAAGATTATCGCCAGCAAGGTACGGCGGGAAGACACGATCAGCCAAGTGTCGGGGGCGCGGTTCGCTGTTTTGTCGCCCAGCACCTCAATGGCAGGGTGCTGTGCCTTTGCCTTGCGCCTGCAAAGGGCGATGGAAAAGTTGGTAATGACGTACCGCGAGGAGCGTATTCGCATCACGATCTCCGTCGGTATCTCCGGTTCGGAGACGGACAGCATGCAGAGCGTGGAGAGCCTCATCGAGGCTGCTACGGAGCGCGTACAATACGGCATTGCGGCGGGGGGCAACCGCATCGTCAACAGTGATGGCGAGGTCGATGAGACGGTAGCCGAAAGTTACGGGAACCGGTTGATCAGCGTCGACCATGCCTTGCTTCAGTTACGGATCGGTGCGGAAGAAGATGTCATGGAACGCCTACCAGAGGTTATCGCGACCATGATGCCGCTCTTCAACCTGCTGGAAGAACGGCTGCATTTGGGCATTCCGCTGGGCGTACTGGAAAATTACAAAAAATAAAAAACTTTTCCAGCGGGATGCGCCGCCCTCTCCCACGAAGGTTGTTCAGACTGGGTAGAACCTGCGCTATACCTCTATTTTCTCCTTGGCGCCATCCAAGACAGGAGCCGATGCGCATTCAGACATTCCTCGCGTAAGCGCCTGTTGGACGGTTCGCCTTTGGCATTATTGATGAGCCGCCTTGGCCGGAGAAAATCCGGGGGTGGCCTCACTTATCACCAAACGATTATGCAAAGGGTCTGGAGCAGGCTGCTTGACCATGGGCTTTTTTAGAGTACGTTCTCAGGGGGCAAGTTCAGTTTCTACCCGCCCCCTGCCATTTGAACCCGTTATAATGACGCCCTTCGACTTTCACACGTGAGCACGATGCGCTGGAACATAAACATGACGCGTTGGAATATAAGCATGACGCGTTGGAACACGAAAAAAGCGACGCAATGGGCTGCTTATTCGCTCGCTGGGTTAGTGGTGTTGATAGTGATCGGGCTTGCTACGCTGATCACGCTTTCTGTTTTGATCTGGCCCAAATTGCCTGACCTCGATACCCTGACCGACTATCGGCCACGTGTCCCCCTGCGGGTATATACCGCTGATGGCTTCCTTATCAGGGAGATAGGCGAGGAAAGGCGTGCGCCCATCAAGATCGAAAATGTTCCCCTCGCGCTCAAACATGCGCTGCTTGCGGCGGAAGACACACATTTCTACGAACATATGGGGGTCGACTTTGCCGGGATTGCGCGGGCAGCCCTGGCCAACCTGCGTTCCGGCAGGAGCGGGCAGGGGGCATCGACCATCACGATGCAGGTGGCACGCAATTTCTTCCTGACACGGGATAGAACCATAACGCGCAAGCTGTATGAAATCCTGCTTGCGCTCAAGATCGAACACAACCTCAGCAAGGATCAGATCCTTGCGCTTTACATCAACCAGATATACCTTGGGCAGCGTGCTTACGGCTTTGAAGTTGCTGCCCAGACTTATTTTGGCAAGTCGCTCGGCGAACTCTCGCTTGCCGAGACTGCCATGCTTGCTGGGCTGCCCAAAGGGCCATCCACCATGAACCCAATCGTCAACCCGAAAAGAGCGAAGAGTCGGCAAGGCTATGTATTAGGGCGCATGCGGGATCTTGGTTATATCGACGAGGCTGCATATAAGGTAGCCATAGAAGCACCCTTGCAGACGGCCTCTGGGAGTGCTGCACGCGACCCGAGCATCCTTAGCCCGGTTCATGCCGAGTACGTGGCCGAGATGGCGCGCCAGATGGCCATCAGCCAGTTCGGCGAACAGGCCACCCAGCGGGGCATGAAGGTCTACACCACGATCACCCGCGCCGAACAGGAAGCCGCTTACGATGCCTTGCGGCAGGGCGTGATGGATTATGACCGCCGTCACGGCTATCGCGGCCCGGAAAAGTACATCACCTTGCCGAATACCAAGGTGGATGCGGGAAAAATTAGCGATGAATTTGCCAAGGCAATTGATGACGAACTTGCCAAGACACGCGAAGGCGACGAGCAAACGCTGCCTGACTACGGCGACCTGCTCCTGGCAGCGGTCATTGACGCTTCGCCGGATGAGGTCACTGTGTATCGCAACGGTGAGCTTATCAAGATCGCGGGGAACGGATTGAGTTTCGCTTCGCCCATGCTGAAAGCCAACTCACCACAGACAAAGCGGGTGCGCCGGGGGGCGTTGGTGCGTATCCGCAATGGTGGTGGGAGTAAGGGATGGGAGCTCACCCAGGTTCCGGAAGTGGATGCCGCGCTGGTGTCGGTTGACTCCAAGACGGGGGCAGTGCGCGCTCTGGTCGGGGGGTTTGACTTCAACCGTAGCCAATTCAATAACGTTACGATGGCCAAGCGTCAGCCCGGTTCGAGTTTCAAACCCTTCATTTATTCGGCCAGCCTCGAACGGGAAGGGCGGGAGTACGCGCCGGGGTCGCTGATCCCAGACGAACCTTTGTACTACCCAGCGGGTGTTACGGGAAAAACAGAATGGGAACCCAAAAATTACGACAGGAAGTTTGCCGGAATGATGACGATGCGTGATGCGCTGGCGCGCTCGAAAAACATTCCGATCATCCGCGTGCTCGAAGATATCACACCTGACTACGCCCGGGGTTACATAGCCAATTTTGGCTTCAATCCCGACAACCATCCGCCTTACCTGACAATGGCATTAGGCGCGGGGTCGGCCTCTCCATGGGACATGGCAACCGCCTACGCGGTGTTTGCCAATGGCGGCTATCGCATCAATCCGTTTGTGGTGAAGGAAATCCGGGATGTCAACGACAATACGCTGGCCAGTTTTAATTCGCAGGTAGCGGGAGAAGACGCACCCCGCGTCATTGACGCACGCAATGCCTGGATCATGGATTCGATGCTCCGGGATGTTGTGAGCCGCGGCACTGGCTCCCGTGCCCGTGTCCTGAACCGTAGGGACATTGCCGGTAAAACCGGAACCACCAACGATTACAGCGATGCTTGGTTCTGCGGTTATAATCCTACAGTCGTTGCCGTGACCTGGATCGGTTTCCCAACGCCGCGCAACATGGGTAGTGGGGAAACGGGTGGAACGGCGGCACTTCCGATGTGGATCAATTACATGCGCGTTGCGCTCGCCAATGTCCCGGAAACCTTCCTTCCCCGCCCGGATGGCATCAGCATGGCCTTGGCAGGGGAAGGGGATCACGAGGACTACTATTACACCGGAAGGAAGCCACCGGAATTGCTGTCCCCTGTGGTGGACGATACTGGGCTCCTTCAGGAATTGGTGGGAATCCCTTCCAATGCGCAGAACTACGTTCCTCCCGCTCCCGTTCCGCAAACCCGTCCGTCCAACCAAACGGGGCAACCGCCACGACCCCCGGGCGAAGCGCCATCCATTCCTTTTGCCAAGCCGGAAGATGTGACTTCCTTAGGGGAACTGGGGTATTGATATAGCTTTCAATGGACAGCTTTCGGTAAATGCGTTTGCTGCCGATAGCTGGAAACCGAAAACTAAACTCATTGCCGCACTTCCTCCAGCAGCTTTTTGACCCCTTCCACTCGTTGCCGTAGCTCGGGCAGGTCCGCCTGACGGATGAGCCTGTCCGGCCCGGACATGCGGGTACGTCTGTTTTGCTGGACGAGAAGGATCACTTTCACGGGGTCGATAGGGGCGTTTTTCCCGAACTGGATGCTGATCTGCGTGGGGGAGGCATCGAGTTTGAGGATGTCCCAGGGGCGCAGGAATTGGCGCAGCCGATGGGTTTCGATCAGGGCTTGCGTCTGCGGTGGGAGGTTGCCGAAGCGGTCGACGAGTTCCTCGCGCAGGGCGATGAGTTCGTCCTCGATGTCGCAGTTGGCAAGGCGCTTGTAGAGGGTGAGGCGTTCCTGTACGTCGGGGCAGTAGTCGGTAGGCAGTAACGCCGGGGTGTGGAGGTTGATTTCGGAGACGGCTTCGAGCGGGCTTTCGATGCCGGGTTCTTGGCCGGATTGCAGGGCGCGCACGGCGCGCTTGAGCATTTCGCTGTACAGGGAAAAACCGACGTGGGCGATTTCCCCGGATTGCTGGTCGCCGAGGACTTCGCCTGCGCCCCGGATTTCGAGGTCGTGCATGGCAAGGTAGAAGCCGGAGCCGAGTTCTTCCATCATGGAGATGGCTTCAAGGCGCTTTCGGGCCTGGGCGGTGGGTTTGGCGTCGGGGTCGGTGAGGAGGTAGGCATAAGCCTGGTGGTGGCTGCGCCCGACGCGGCCACGGAGTTGGTGCAGTTGAGCCAGACCGAAACGGTCAGCACGGTTGATGACGATGGTGTTGGCGGTGGGAATGTCGATGCCGGTCTCGATGATGGTGGTGCAGAGCAGGAGGTTGGCGCGCTGCTGGGTGAAGTCGCGCATGACGCGTTCGAGTTCGCGCTCGGGCAGTTGCCCGTGACCGACGACGATACGCGCTTCGGGCAGGAGGTTTTCCAGTTCGAGCCGCATGTTTTCGATGGTGTCGACTTCGTTGTGCAGGAAATACACCTGTCCGCCACGCTTGAATTCGCGCAGGACGGCTTCCCGCACGATGCCCTTGCTCATGTTCTGGACGAAGGTTTTGACGGCCAGCCGTTTCTGGGGGGCGGTGGCGATGACGGAGAAGTCGCGCAGCCCTTCCATCGCCATGCCCAGGGTGCGGGGGATGGGGGTGGCGGTGAGGGTGAGGATGTCGACTTCGCTGCGAAGCTGCTTGAGGATTTCTTTCTGGCGCACGCCGAAACGGTGTTCTTCGTCAACGATGACCAGCCCCAGGCGTTTGAAGCGGACATCCTTTTGCAGCAGGCGGTGGGTTCCGATGACGATATCAATCTTGCCCTCGGCCAGTTGGGCAAGCGCCTGGGTTTGTTCCTTCTGGGATTTGAAGCGCGAGAGTTCGGCAATCCTGATGGGCCAGTCGGCGTAGCGGTCGGCAAAGGTCTGGCTGTGCTGTTCGGCCAGCAGCGTGGTGGGGCAGAGGATAGCCACCTGATAGCCGTCCTGGACGGCGACGAACGAGGCACGCAGGGCGACTTCGGTTTTGCCGAAACCAACATCGCCGCAGACGAGGCGGTCCATCGGGCGGCCTGATTTCATGTCGGCGACGACGGCGTCGATGGCGCTTTGCTAGTCGGGGGTGGCCTCGAAGCCGAAGCCTTCGGCGAAGGCGTCCAGGTCGTGGGGATTGAACTCGAAGCGCACACCGGCACGTGCGGCGCGGGCGGCATAAAGGGCGAGCAGCTCGGCGGCGGTGTCGCGTGCCTGCATGGCGGCTTTTTTGCGCGCCTTTTCCCACTGCCCGGAACCAAGCCGGTGCAGGGCGACGGATTCGGGGTCGATCCCCGCGTAGCGGGTAATGACGTGCAGTTGGGAGACGGGTACGTAGAGTTTGTCGCCGCCATCGTATTCGAGGTGCAGGAATTCGGTTTCGTCTTCCCCCAGTTTGATGTGTACGAGGCCGAGGTAGCGCCCAATGCCGTGGGAAGCGTGCACGACAGGGTCGCCGACTTTGAGTTCTGAGAGGTCACGCAGCCACCCTTCCATTGTCGCGGCCTTACGCGCATCGCGCCGCCCTCGGGGGCGGGTGGCGGTGTAAAGCTCGGTTTCAGTAACAATAGCCAGCTTTGCTTCCGGCAGGATGAAGCCCGCGGCCAGCGGGGAGACGGCAATGGCGAAGTTTATGCCATCGGCCTCGGTGAAGGTGCTGAAGTCAGCGCAAACCTGCGGGGTTTCGCCATATTCGGCGAAGAATTCGAGCATGGTTTCGCGCCGACCCGGTGTTTCGGTCAGGAGCAGCACCCGACCCGCGAATCCGGCGCGGAAGGTTTTGAAGGGTTTCAAGGGGTCGGCGACCTTGCGGTCGACGGTGAGCCCGGGTAAGGGTAGGGCGGCGGCACGACCGGGGGCGACAGCATTACCGTTTTGAGTGTTGCTGATCTTCAGCCGGGGGCGGCTGTGGAGTGCGCCAAAGAAATCTTCTTCCTTTAGGAAAAGCGCTTCGGGTGCGAGCACCGGACGGGTACGGTCGCCATGCAGCATCTTGTGGCGTAGCCGGGTCTCACGCCAGAAACCCGCAATGGCCTCTGGTACGTCGTGATGCAGGAATACGGGGGAGGCGGGCGGCAGGTAGTCGAAGAGCGTGGCAGTCTCTTCAAAGAAGAGTGGCAGGTAATACTCGATCCCCGCAGGGGCGATACCGTTCGAAACATCCTTGTAGAGGGCTGCACGGCTTGGGTCGCCCTCGAAGGTTTCGCGGAAACGGCTCCGGAACCGGGCACGCCCGGTCTCGTCGAACGGGAATTCATGCGCGGGCAGCAGGCGGATTTCCCTGACTGGGTAAATGGTGCGTTGGGTGTCGGGGTCAAAGGTTTTGATGTTTTCGATGCGCTCGTCGAATAGGTCGATCCGCAGCGGCAATGTCGCACCCATCGGGTAGAGGTCGACCAGCCCGCCGCGTACCGCGAATTCGCCGGGACTCACGACCTGGGTGACACAGTGATATCCAACTGGCGCTAGTTGCGTGCGCAGTTGTTCCATTTTGAGCGTATCGCCCTGCTTGAGGAAGAAGGTATAGGCTACGAGGAAGGCGGGCGGAGCCATGCGGTAAAGCGCAGTGGTGGCGGGGACGAGCAGCACGTCGGCCTTGTTGCGGCTGATGGCATAGAGTGTGGAAAGCCGCTCGGAGACCAAGTCCTGGTGCGGTGAAAAACTGTCGTAGGGCAGGGTTTCCCAGTCGGGCAGGAGCCGCACATCGAGGTGCGGCGCGAACCAGGCAATTTCGTCCGCGAGCCGTTGGGCTTCGGCAGGCTGCGCGGCGACAACCGTCAACATTTTCCCGTACCCAGCCAGCGTGGCGATTGCCAGCGCATCGCTTGCCCCCGCCAGCCCCGGCAGGTCGAGCTGAGCGCCGGGTTTAGGAAGGTTCAGGTTCGAGATTGCGGGCAGGAGGGTTTTGATACCGGATGAAGCGGACATTGCGGCGGGCGGAGTTGAATGGAAGATCGCGATTATAGTGGGGGCATTTGTAATGAATCCCCTGAGAGCCAGGTGAAGGTGTGAAATTCGCCCGTAGTGCGAAAAATCGCAAGTGTTATAAGTGAATTTCCATTTTTCATCGGATGACGGCAATGGGGGAGAACGATTATCCGGTTGTGTGCGGAGCAGAGGACATCTTGCGGTTGCTCTGCGATTCCGTCGTCAAGGTGCTGCATCTGGCAACTTCGGGCAAGCTTAATTATTCCGGGATGGTTCAGCGGATTTCCCGCACATGCCTGAAACCGGATATCGGTTGTTTCGTGCTGTTCGACGGTGGTTTTTCTGGGTTGGTGATCATGAACTTCTCGGCAGCTTCGGCAATGGAGCTATATGAGCGCTACATGCTTAATATGGGTATGTCGAAAGAGGGACTGGCGGCCACTTTCACTTCCGATGAAGTAGGTAACGTCATGGGCGAGTTGATGAACCAGATCGTTGGGGACTTCACATGCAAGGTTTCTCAGGAACTGCAAACCCATATCACCCAGAGCCAACCCAAGATGTTGGTACTCACCAAGCATGTCGTGCTTTCGGTGGACACCCATCTCGATCAGCCGCAGGTGCTGCGGGTCACTTTTCAGACGGAACGCGGCAACATTTTTTATCTCGAAATGGCAATCGACCACACCGAGTTCATCAAACTAAAGAATCTCGAGATCGAAAAAGTCAATCCTGATGCTTTGCTCGACCAGGCCAGGGATGATATGGATGCCATTATGGGTGCCTCGGCTGGGCAAGATGAACTGTTGGCTTCGCTTGGTATGTGACGCCCGTGTACGCTTGAACATGATATTATCATCCGCGGGTTCTGCCTGTTTGCGCACCCGGCTTGAGGTGTGCTTGTCAATGAGTGTTTTTTTGAAGTGAAACCATCATGGACGATTTATCCAACTTGCAGCCGGGTGTGGTCTGGCGTCATTTTTTCAACCTCTGCCAGATTCCTCGTGCCTCGGGGCAGGAGGCCGCAGTGCGTGATGCCTTGTCGGAATGGGGCTGCAAACATGGTTTGTGCGTGAGGGGCGACAGTCGTGGCAACCTCGTCCTGAGCAAGGCCGCCACGCCAGGTTTCGAGAACCGGCCGGGCGTAGTGTTGCAGGGGCACCTGGATATGGTGTGCCAGAAGGATGGCGACAGTACGCACGATTTTGAGTGTGACCCAATTCGCCCCGTTTTGCGTGATGGTTGGGTGATGGCATCCGGTACTACGCTTGGGGCTGACAACGGGATCGGGGTTGCGCTGGCGTTGGCGGTACTAGAGGCCGACGGGCTCAAACATCCCGCACTGGAAGTCCTGCTGACCGTGGAAGAGGAATCGGGTATGCATGGTGCGACGGCTCTTGGACGGGATGCCGTGCAGGGGCGTTTTCTGATTAACCTCGACACCGAGAAATGGGGTGAGCTTTATGTCGGCAGCGCCGGAAGTGTCGACGTGATTGTCGACGCACCCCTGCCCATGGAAGCTGCCCCAGCAGATATGCAAACCATCGGTTTGCGGCTCACTGGCTTGACCGGAGGGCATTCAGGTATCGACATCCACCGTCAGCGTGGCAACGCAATCAAATTGCTTGCACAGTTCCTGCACGGGTTGACTGAAAAGGGTTTCGGTTTCCGACTCGTGTCGATGACAGGAGGCACGGCTCATAACGCTATTCCGCGCGAGGCCGAAGCCGTACTTTGGGCGGGGGACCCTTCCCTGATACAAACGGAGGCCGAAAATTTCGTGGCAGGACTGCGGGGGCAACTGAGTGACGAAGAGTCTGGAGTCCGCATCAACCTTGAGTTCGTTTCAACACAGGGCTCGAACAATGTCCTACCCATTGAAGCGGCGCACAGGGTTTTGTCCCTACTGAACGATTTACCCTACGGCGTGCACCACATGAGCAGACAGTTCCCTGGTGTCGTTGAGACTTCCAACAACATCGGGGAACTGCGGTTGGAAGAAGGCCGATTGCATATCAATATGATGATGCGTTCGTTAGACGAACACGGCATTCATACCTTATCCGACGGGGTCGTCGCGCGTTTCGTCGCCTCGGGATTCGAGGGCATCCAGGTCGTAGGAGCCGGCCCAGTATGGCATCCGAACCCCGGCTCGAAACTGCTTGCGCTGGCGCAGGGCATTTACCAGCAAACCTTTGGCTGCGAAGCCTCCGTTCAGGTGATTCACGCCGGATTGGAGTGCGGCATTTTCCATTGGTTATGGCCAGACATGGACATGATCTCTTTCGGCCCCACAATTCATGGCGCGCATGCGCCGAACGAGCGGGTCGATGTGGTGAGCGTAGAACGCGCCTGGCAATTGCTTGCCGGAATGTTGGCAGCGATCCCCGAGAGAGAACCCGAAAACTAGCCGCCATTTTCTATCTCCTTGCTTCTGGAGTTTTTACAGTATTTACTGCGTGTGTGGCTCTACACCACGACGGGGTTCGACCGCAACCATTCACGCAGGATGGCGTTGAAATAAACTTCCCAGTCTTCGCCCATTGCTTGCAAGGCATCCAGGATGTCAGAATCGAGGGAAAGCTCGACCTGTTCTGCCCGGAGTGTTTTTTTGCAGGGGCATCCATGCAGGGCGACGCACATATCGGCTTCAGATCGCGTGGAAGCGATAATTCCAGAATCAAGCATCATGATCGTAAACTCCATCATAGGTCAGAGTAAGTACGGCGCAATTCATTCCACATACATTGCGACCATTTGTTCTTCATTAAAACAGGCGGTGCACTTACTCTTCAGCACAAATCGTGCCAGATCGTATTATTTTGATTATCAGAGGTTTTTTAAATCATAGTTGAGAGTGATGTAA
The DNA here is from genome assembly GCA_009781085.1 of Betaproteobacteria bacterium. Lineage (GTDB taxonomy): Bacteria > Pseudomonadota > Gammaproteobacteria > Burkholderiales > Rhodocyclaceae > WRNU01. Next base: position 10,675 of record WQYV01000041.1, on the reverse strand, counting down.
AAAGTGCCGACACTGGGCAGAATGACTGACAAATTTGCCGATACGCACAGATAATTTTTTGTAGTGGCATTACCATGAAATTCATTTATTATGGATACATAAATTGCCCTACCAGCATGAGATCTCCCGAGAAACGCATCGGCACGGTAAATTCCTGCCGTTTTTCGTGCGGAGCGCCTTCGTTACTGACGATGGTCAAGCGGGCAATGGTCAGGGCCCTGTTGACCCTGCCGCCGTAGAAATTGACATAGATCTGGTATAGCCCTTTTTCCGGCGCGGGTGAGGAGAAGATTTCCGGGCCGTAACCATCTGTGACATCCACGTCGATCGTGCCACCATTAATGACCCGATTTCCATACCAGGCGTGCTGGCCGCTTGGCGTAACCACGTGCAGGTCGAGGTCGGTGCCATGGGTATCCCAACTGAGCAGGATGCGCAGCCTTGGTATAGGCCGCCCATTTGCAATCTCGTAAAACTGGGTGCGTAAACGTTTCTCGCCTGAGATGACTTCAACGCTGTTGGATCCTGCGCCGAAACTGTAAGGGCGTGCGAATGCGCCATCCTCATTGATCCGCACCGGCATGGCATTCCCGTTGACGACGAGGGTTGCGACATCGGGCTGTTTCCTATGTGTGCGGATATGTCCTCGGATCTGGGCGCTTTCCGGCGTGTTGGCGTCGATACCGGGTCTCACGGCAGGGTAATGCACTTCCTGCGTATAAGGCGTGTCTGGGTTGCCCTGCCGCCAGCCTGCGATGGGTACGTCCAGTTCGGCCAGTGCATGGGCAGACAGCAGCACGAGGGTCAACGGAACAAGCCGCACCGCGTCCCGGCGGAGAGAGCCGGTATCGGCCGTATTTGCATTCACATTCGTGTCCATAGGCGTCCCCGGCTCAAAAAACCAGCGTGCGGATATGCGAAAGCTCGCCGACCTTGCGCACCGGCACGACAAAGCTCTCGCGCCGTTCGTTGGGTGTGCCTTCGTGGAGGATCAGGGTCAGGCGGCAGGTGATGATCGGCCTTTGCCGTGTTTCATCGAAATGGTAGCCGGAGTTGCCGATATTGCCCCAGTAATTGACGTAGAACAGGTAGGGGCCGCGCATGGGCGCTGTGACGGAAAACATTTCCGGCCCTGCGCCATCGACGCTGTCGACATCCATGCCGCCTCCGCCAACGAGGGTCGGGCTGGACCAGGTGACGTGTTGGCCGTCGGGCGTCAGCACGTGGAGGTCGAGTTCGGCTTGGTTGTCGTCCCACGACAGGATGGCGCGCAGTTGTGCCTTTGGCCGTGCGGGATTGGATTCGTAAAATTGCAGGCGCTGGACGGATTGGCCTTCCGGGTCCAGTACTTCAATGTTGTTTGAGCCGGGGCCGAAAGCATAAGGGCGTGCAAAACGGCCTTCTTTGTCGCTGTATAGCGGCATTGGATTTCCATTGATCGCGATCGTCGGCGGTTTGCGCGGCGAAACCGTACCGGCTTTTTCATCGCGTAGGCGCTTGTCCAACTGCCCACGGATCAAGGTGCGCCCATGTTGGGATCCCCGGTCGATCAGGTTGTAAGGATAGGCGACAGCTTCTTCTCCGCTCTTGTCGGTGAGCTCGCCGAAGTTCCATCCGCTGTAGGGGAATTCAACCGGGGCTCTTGTTTGTGCGGCAGCGCACAGGGGAAGGAGGCATCCTGCGGCGACAAGGAACCTGGCCGTCAGGCGGGGCAGCTCAAAACGGGGTGAAAGGAAATTCATGGCATGCTTTCCACAACAAGTTTACGTGCCCAGTGTTCGATGAGACCTTCATCGTAGCTGGAGGGGTGATGGCGCAGGCCGAGGTGCAGGTATTCGTGTGCCAGTGTAATACGGTCTTCGTTTGACCGCAGGCCACGTACATGGATGCGCCCCCTGTCCTGTTCGGAAAACGGCGTGCCGTGAGCCAACAGGCAGATGTCAGGCGGCACGGCGGGCTCATTGAACCCCGGCAGGTGTTGGTACAGGGTGCGGTGCCATCGCGGCGCACGCGACGCGAGCCAGTTTTCAGCCTCGGTAAAACGTTGGCAGGGAAGACCCGCGGGGTCGTTCATCGCGCCCAGGTTCGATTTGGGGAAGTTTTTTTGCAGGATGGTATCCCATGCCTCGCCGCTCCGGCTTGCGCTGACGGCATCCTTCCAGGCCATGCGGTTCTCCGACGGGGTCGTGCCGTGATAACCGACCGGTGTGCCCAAGAGCGCGAGCCCAGCCGTGAAACCGGCTACGGCGCGTGCTTCCGGGCTTGGGGAATGGATGGACACGCGCTGCCTCCGGCTGCTGTCATCGATGACGAAACAGTTCCCTTGTCTGGCGGCTTCATTGATTAGGTAACTGCGGATAACGACCGATAGGGCGCGGGCTGCTTCGGTCTCCTTCGCGTCGGCCTCGCGGTCGATGACGCGGGCGACGTAATCATCGAGGCCGAACCGCCCCTCGATGTGGGCACGCCCATTCAGGCGGGAGAAGGACAATTCCCCGGATGAGGTGAAGGGGATCGAGACGCCGTTCTGGAAACGGGCAACAAAACGACCTTGCAGGATGCCTTCCCGTGCGCTTTTCCCGCCCGGCTGTTCGAGTTCGAACGGATAACGGACGAAGAAATTCACGCGGACGCAACCAGGCGTCACTAACCCGCTGTCCGGTGGCAACGTTTCGGCGAGAGCCTTTGCCAGACGTGCGCCGTGGCGCGCAATGACCTGCTGCCCCGACCCTTCGCCTGCAAACCAAACGGGTCTGCCGTCGGTAAACCAGCCCGCGCCGCCCCCGTAACGCCTTGCGGCTTGGCCGGGGCGGTGCCAGGAAAAGGATTTGACCCGCAACCGCCCGCCCATGCCGCGTACCAGTTCCGTTGCTTCCGGCCCTGAGGGGGAGGCGGCAAACAGCCGGGCGAGCAATATCCCTGCGGCCTCTTCCCGTGCGCGGGCGGGTGCGGCTTCGAGCGCATACAGGATGGAAGCGGGGGAAACCTCGGTTTCCGGTTTCATTGCGCCGAGATCGGCCAACCAGGGCGCGGCATCGCGCACACCGGGTCGCGTTTCCCAGAATGCACGCCATGCTTCCGGGGAAATCCCTAGGCGGCGCGGCTCGAAAAACAACCCGCACGAGCGCACCAGAGCCAACTCCCGTCCGATGACTTGGCTGGTACCACAACAATAGGTTTCTTCTTTCCGCTGGCTCCGCGCTCCAGTGCAGACATAATCCGGCGCGGGATGACGTTGCTCGATGAGCCACAGGTAGACGAAGAGTTTCCAGATGCTGCCGAGCGGCACGCGCTGTGCAAATGGGCCGCCATTGTTGTTTGCCGCTTCGCCTGCAGGCGGGTCGGGTATCCGTTCGCTGGTGATAGGGTGGCCTGCGTTGTCGAAGGCACGCCATTCCAGCCCGCCATCCCCCCTCGCACGCCAGAGCATTTCCAGCGCGGGAATGGGAGCGGATCCAGCGCTTGCCAGGGTAGCCTGCATGGCAAGCGCGAAACCGCAACAGGCAAAAAGGGCTATACGTCTAGTGTGTAAGCTCCGCTGTAGGCCGGTGGGGTGAGCCCAACATCGCCAAAATATCCTCCTTGCCCCGATACGTTGGGGCTTGCTGCGACCCCAACTTGCACAATCTACTTCACTGCCCATGTCGCGTTTTCTTCCTCGGCATAAGCCTTTTTCTCCGGCTGGTACATCCGGTAGTAGCGCGCCGGGGGTAGGGTGAAGCGGCCGCTCTGGCCGACTCTTAGAAGGTTGCGCACGACGATGCTTCCGTCGGCTGGCAGGAATTCGACGGGGACGCCATAGCGATCCCGTTGTTCTTCGGCCTTGCCCCGGTCAATGGGATGAGCTTCCCTGGCATCCCCTTCTATCAAGTTGATGCCCCAAGTGGTGTGCTCGATGCTCGCCCCTGGCGGCAACGGAACCTCGACGATACCATAGCGATGAACCTGCTTCGATGAGAGGCGGATTTCATCGAGGTAGAGTTCCTGCGTGGAAAGCCCGCCAGCAGGGTCGACGGGGGACGGGGCATAGCTGGCGGTACCGTCTTTGAATTCGCGCCGATCCAGACGGTAAAGTGTGCGCTCGATCTTGACCGGTAGGGTACTCTTGTCGTTTTCCTCGCTTTCATAACGCAGGATTGCGGTGAGCCGGGCGGGCGCGTGATGGATCCGCAGTGTTCCGGGCAGGTGCGCGTTGATAGGCCAGACCCATTCGGGGGTGTCGGTCAGGGCGTGAGGTGAGGCGGCAGCATTCTGCCATTTCCCGTCGGCGGGTTTGAGGCCGGAATTACCAGGCTGAAGTGCGAATTTCCCGCCCAGCGCCTGCTGCGTCCAGGCGAGCGTCAACGCTCGGTCGAAGGTCGGCGTTTCCTCGGAGATGTCGGCAAGGATCGCAGTAGCGGTAGTTTCCCTGTCTTTTGCGCCTTTGGCGGAAAGGAGCAGCAGGGCGCGCGCAGAAGGCAGCCCGCTCATCTGCAGGCGTTGCTTGGCATGGTCGAGTGACTTGTCCGGGCGGGAAGCAATGCCTGCTTCCTTGGCGATGGTTGCGGCCAGTACCCGTGCGTAGTCGAGGCCGAGCGGCGAGGTGGGGTCGTTCAGGAGGGGACTGTCCGCATCATGGCCTTCTTCCTGTTTTGCATTGCGCTCACTGTTTGTTTTCGCCAGCGCCGCAAGCAACCCTTCCGCTTGCGTGCGTACCGGTAGGCCGATCTGCTGGATGGACCATAAGGCGATTGCCCGATGCAGGATCGGTTCTTTTCCGGCATGGTCGCGGTAGGCCACTAGGACACGCTCCCAATGCGAAGCGGGCAAACTGATGCCCAACGCGCGGGTGGCTCGCCAGTCGGCGTAATAAGCGTAGGAGGTCATCAGGGCGCTGTTATCCGTGCCTTGCCCCCACCAGCCGAAGACGGCATTGGGACCTGCCAGCGCGGCCAGCCGCAGGCGTTGGCTATAGAGGGCCTGCCACAGGCGCGCAGCCTTGCCTTGCGCACGATCCGGGGAAAGCAACGGCGTGATGATGGACAGCGGTATCAGGCGGCTCGATGTCTGTTCGACACAACCCCACGGATATTCGAGCAGGGAATCGGCAATGCGCAGGAAGTGTTCGCTGCCATTGGCGGCAAAGCGCAACCTCAACCGGCGGGCATCGGCAGGCAGTTGGAAGGATGCCACCCCATGTTCCAGGTGGACGGTCTGCTCATGCAGCCCGCGCCAACGCGTGGGTTCGGCGACCAAGGCCGTTTCCAGTGCATCGGCGAGTTCACTTTTGCCTGCCTCATTTGCCGTGCGCACTTCCAGCCGTGCTTCCTGCTTGCCGTCGAAGGCAGGCAGTTTGAATGACAGCCAGGTGACGCCCTGCGGAAGCGCTGCTTTTTGAGTAATTGTTTCTTTCGCCAGTTTGAGCGTGATTTCGGCTTCGCGTGTGCTACCGGTGCTGTTGAAGACGGCAAGCGAAGCGACGGGGGCGTCGCCCTTGCGCATCCAGGTTGGGGAAGTCCATTTGGCGTACAGGGGTTTGTCGGATTGCATCCAGACGGCTCGTTGTCCATAGGCGATATCCTGTTGTACCGGTTTTTTGGCCGATTCCTGATCCAGCGCCACGGCGCGCACGGTGATGCGCCAGCGCGAAAGCGCATCGGGCATCTTGAAACTGAATCGGGCATGGCCGTTTTCGTCGGTGAGCAGCGTTGGCACCCAAGCCGCCGTATCGGTATCGTCGCGGCGGGCACGTTCGAGCACCTTGATGGCGCGTTCATTGTACTGATGGCGGTCGGGCGCTTGCCGCACGGCATTGCTGGCGTAGTCGACGGCCTCGTCATAGGTGATGAAATTCAGGCTGGCGCTGGTGCGCACGTTGTTGCGCCGGATGTGCTGGAAGAATTCCACCATGTCGGGGGCGATTTCCGGTTGCAGAGCGTAGATCATTTCATCGACAACCGAAACCGTCAGCGCTGCCCGTGCCGGTTTGCCACCCAGCTTTACGTCGACATCCACATCCACGGTATCGCCCGGCTTGACAAGCTTTTTCGCGGGCCTGATATCGAGCGCGAGTCTCGGGGTTTCAACCACCAGCCCGGCGTTCTGGAACACATATTCGCCCGTTTTGACGTAGGCCACGGAGAAGGTCATGTTCGGGGCGTGGCTTTCGGCGATGGGCACGCGCACACGCCATTGGTTGGGGGCGAGGCGCTCGGCGCTGACCCAGCCCGCGTTTTTGGCCTGGGCGGCGGACAGCAGCGCGCTGGCTTCCACGCGGTCGCGCTCCAGGGTGAGCAAAGCCTCGTCGACCGGGTCGGAAAAGGTCATCAGCACTTCGGCGGTTTCGCCCACTTGGTAGCGTTCCTTGTCGGGGACCATTTCGATGGTTCCGGGGAGGACCTTGATTTCCTGCGCTTCGTTGCCTTGCGCTTTCGTGTCCCGGCCTCCGACCCAGTGCGCGGCGGCAGCGATGAGGTTGCCTTGGGCATCACGCAAAGACAGGGAGTAGGAGCCGGGTTTGTCGAATGTGGGTATCCATTCCCTGGCGGCGGCATCGAACGGGCCGGTCGTCTTTTTCTGGTCTTCGAGGCGGATGATTTCCCATTGCGCTGGTGGGGCTGCCTTTTCGCTGTCCGGCCCCTCCGGTTCCAGCCGGAAACTCATGCGTTCGCCTGGCATCGAGAATTTGCGCGTGCTGGCCAGTTTCCAGTTGGCTGCCGCACGCTCGATCAGGAGTTCGCTCGTTTTCCGTACCCGGTAGGCCGCGCCATCGGTGGCGAGCACGGAAATGATGAGCCGTGAGGGTTCTTTCGCGGGGGGAAGCGAAAATTTTGCCTCGCCCTGCTCGTCCGTGCTCAGGGTGCCGGTAGTTAGTTCGACCGGGAAAAGGCCGCCGTAACGCAATTCGCCCTGCACCATCGTCAATACCTGCGCACGCAGGGTCAAATCGAGGGCGGCGTTTTTCACCGGGTCGCCGTTTGGGTAGGTGAGGCGGACTGTGCCCGAAATGGGGTTCCCAGTCTTGAAGTTGGCCTTGTCAGGGGTAATTGCGATTTCCATGTGCGGCTTCACATACTCGGCAACACGGAAGGCGGCTCCGTAGGTTTTATCCTGGTATTTGACGCGGATTTCGTAGCCGCCCGCCGGGGCATGCGACGGTAGGCGGAACATGGCATCGCTGCCACGATCCGGCACGAGCTGCGCCTCGCCCGACCAGACAGGCGAGCCGTTGGAGTCGAGGACAACGATATCCAGCCTTCCCGCACGAGCGGGCGAGGACTGGTTGGCTGCGCGGTATTCGCGTGCCAGGAACTTCAGATGCACTTCGTCGCCAGGCCGGTAGAGGGGTCGGTCCGTGACGGTGTAAAGCTTGGTATCGTGGATTTCGCTGTCGTAATAGAAATTCTCGGACACAAAGACACCGCCTACCGCGTCCTGCCCGAGCAGGTAGGTACGTTCTGGGCTGACATGCGTGAACGTGGCAAGCCCATTAGTGTCTGTCGTTGCCGAAGCTAGCACGCCACGGCCATCTGTCCATTGTAGTTTCGTTCCAAGGACAGGGCGGCCATCGTTACGGTGCACCGTCCACACCGTGAACGAGTTGGAGGCGAGTTTGGTGACGGCAATGGTGTCCGAGACGAAAACGAGCGTCGTGGCGCGGCGGGTACCAAGCATGGCCTCGGCGATGTAGAGGCCGGGCTGAAGTTTGCCGAGGGGCACGTAGAAATTGCCTTCCCTTTTTGGCAGGAAATTGCTGCTGGAGCCAGCAAGGTGCACGCCTTGCGTTTTTTCCAGCGGGTCAATAGGGTTGGCCGCCATCAACGGGTAACGGAAACGGTCGACCAGGTCGAACCCTTCCAGGGGCTTGAAAACGTTGGCTGGACGATAGTCGGGCTGCGCAAAACTGGTTTTCAGCGCCGGAACGGCTTCCGTCACTGAATGACGCGCCTTGCTTGAGAAAAGGTCGCGCCAGGCGCGGCGCGATTTGTTCCAGGCGTTGCTCCACAGATAGGAAAGCGTATTGACCACCCCTTCGTCGTGCGGGCGTGCCGCCACGTCGATGCGGTGAAGGTTTTTTTGCGCTTTCATGAAGCCAAATGGGTCGGGGACGCGGTACAGCGCAATGTCGATCCCGCCGTACTGGGCAACGGTTTCCTTGCCGCTTGAAGCCGGGATTTCGACCCGGAGCAGGGCTTCGTCTTTCGTGCCGTATTGCGCGTCGGTCAGGACGAAGAACGGCCCGCCCTTTACCGGGGAATAGTTGCTGCCCTCATTCTCGCCCTGCTGTGCCTGAAGGTTCAAAGGCATGAAAGACAGCAGGGCGCAGGCGGCCAATGCCGCAAAGGGGAATTTGTTTTTATTGCATACCGTCATCATTATCGGTCAACCCAAGAAAGCCAGTGAAAACACGCCGACAAAATTAGGGTTCCCAAGTTCGGGTCGCCAACGTGTGTCGTTCCATTGAAGAAGGGAGGCTAGCGTTGCCTTGCGCAAGCCATTGTCGCCGGGCATGGGCAGCGAGCCGTTGTGATAGACGGCCTCGCGTCCTGTCCAAAGCATCAGGTGCTGTTCAGCCCCTTGGTCGAAAAAAAGCAAATCTGCCGGTCGTGCCTGCCGCACATCGTGGCTCACCCAGACGCTGTTTTCCTGGATCAGCCCGATGGCGCTGACGTAAGCCCCTTCGCTGCCGTCTGGCCGTTTCCATCGATGCCGCAAGGCCAGCCGTGTTTCTTCCGGTATGAGGTCGGGCGGCAGCGGGTTGCCAAGTCCCATCGCTCGTTGCCAGCGCGCGTCGTGCTCGGCAAGCGCCTCGGCGATTGCGAAGCGCACAAAACCCGCGCAGTCGCGATGCGTCCAGCGTGGCGTCGGGTCGCGCCGGAATTGTTCTACGGCGATACGGACGATCCACGCCCGCAAGGCCCGGCTTTGCGCTACGTTGAGGTGGATCACCGGCATGGCGGGGTTTTTGCCCGGTATCCCTGCCCCTATGGGCAGGGCATGCGCCCACGTGACAAGCCCTGCCGCGCCCAACGCGGCGAGCATTCGGCAGAAATGGCGGCGTGATTGCATGGTCGGCATCGGGGTCTTCCAGGGTTCAGTGGGTCGTGCCCTCTTTCCACTCCAGGGGATACCAAGCCAAGCCACCGCGCTGCACTTCTTTCGACAACCCGACACGTTGCGCCGGATAGCGCGCCAATGCCTCCAGGCGCGGTATGAGGTAAGTTTCGGCTGCGTTGCGGAATAAGGCTTCCTCATCGTGGGGCAGGGCGATGAAGATTTCGGCACGCAGCAGGGAAGCCAGCGCGGGCGGGTCGATGAAGGCCAACGGTGCTTCTTTTTTGGAGCGGAAACTGTCAGAAAGCGCTGGCCAGCGTTTTGCCGCAACATCGAGCGCATTTTTTACTAGCGCTTCGTCGGGGGAAAAGAAAACGGTGTCGTGTTGGATCGCCAGCGTCGGCTTCAGGCTACGCTCGCCGTCATCGTCGGGGGAACCGAAACGCGAGGCGATTTCACCTTGCCAGAGCGCGGAGCCGTTTTCTGCGTCCATCGAGGTTTCGCCTTCCCCGGCCTTGGTGGCCTGCGTAGCTAGGTCGAAAAATTCCTGTACCTTTTTTTCGTCCGCATCGGCGCTTAGGTGTGCCGCAAAGAGCGGCATGTAAAGCCGCGAATCCTTGTACCAGCAAATTGCAGCGGGGCCGGCGAAGTTGGCGGTGAATTCTTCCGGGTCTGTTTGTTGTTCCCGGCCAGCATTGAAATTTTCCAGCAGCGATGCCATTTGTTCCCAATCCAGCGGCAAGGCCGCGCAAAAACCTGGCCCATGGGGCAGGGCTGCCCACAAGTTCCTGCTGCCGTCGTTGTGCCACGCATTGCCGTCAATCAGAGCCGCGCTTTGCCATTTGCCCTGGTCATCGAAAGACAGGCCCAGCGCCACCAGCCCCGGCACGAATGCCTCATAGTTGAGCGCAAACGCCCGTGTGCCAAACGTCAATTCGTGTGTCTTGCTGGGCAAAGGCTTTTCAAGGAGGAAATACCGTGCGAACGAGGAAACGTGCTTTCCATCGGTTTTTTCGTCATTGAGCAGTTCCCTGATGATCTCCGCGGCCTTTTCCGATTGCTGCTTCTCGTCGTTTACGAGCAGCATGCTTGGATTGGAAAGCGCGACGATCCGATCCCCTTTGGAGAGCAACAAAAGGTGATGCCCGGCCCCGTATTGCAGCACCAGTATTTCCGCACTCGTGCCGTTGAGCATGCCGGCCGTCGACAACTGCATGTCGGCGGTTTTCGCGATGGCGGGCAGGGCGGCCTGGATAAGCCGCGCCAGGGGTCCGCGCGAAAGCACGATCACGAAATCCTTCAACCGTCCGGCGTCGTCACGCCACAAGGCAACTTCGGCGGGTTCATCGAAAACGGATCTGAGGAGCCTTTCCGAAAAATCCAGTTTGTGCTCGAAAGCGATACGCCGCAGCGTGCCGGAGAACGCCAGGCGGTTTTCGTTCTGCTCGTAATAGGTGACGAAATCCTCGGTAAGCACGTCACGGGCGAGCGGTATCCGCAGTAGGTCAGGCGGGAGCTTCGAGAGGCTATGGGTCCGGATCAGGGCATCCGGAAGGAGGATGTTGGGTGCGCGTTTGCCGATTGGGCCAGAGAATGGTGGTGGGCGCAGCATGACACTTCCAAGCGCGACAAACCCGCCAAC
>WQYV01000040.1 GCA_009781085.1 Betaproteobacteria bacterium | reverse complement strand
TTTGCGAACGCTCTCCAGCAGCGGCCTGATTTGCTCAAACGACTCCCGGCTGACATCACTTGGGTATTTTTTACGCATCCCATAAGTTTATGTCAAAATAAAGATCGTGAACAGACTCTTAGGGATTGGGAAGCTTACGATCCGTCTCAAAATAGAGTAAAAAGTGTATGCACTTGAATCAAAACCGCTCTAGCCGCCTTACCCGTGAACTTTGTCAGTTTCGTAGGTAGGTACGCTATCCTTGTTTGCGCGCCCAGCGGTATCCGAGGTAAGCGCCAACCAGGATGGATAGTATCAGGATGACAAGCGTGGGTAAAAACACGGCGTCGATATCAGAATCAGAGCGGATATAGCGAGGCTCATACCATACAGCAAACAGCCATATGATCCAGTATGCGACGTTAAACAGAATTGTTGCGCCGACCAACATCGCTGCTGCGAATTTTACGAGTTTTACGGCATTTGCCAGAAACATATTTCTTTCACCCCCCGAAAATCACTCCATACGTCCTTCAATGAGACTCCCCATTCTTATTATGCATATTAAAAAGTTGACCATACTAACCACAACCATTCAGTATGGTAATTTTCGAAATTTAATTAGTGCCCTAGCGCCCTAAATTGGCACGGTGCGCGGCGACGATTTCATCGCGGATGAGGAGGTAGTGTTCAAGGCGAAGCACGGAGAGGGTTCCGGCTTCTACTGCGGCACGTAGCGCGCAGCCAGGTTCGGCGTCATGACGGCAGTCCCGGAAACGGCATTGCCCGAGATAGGGGCGGAATTCAATGAAGGCGGACTCCAGCGCGATGGGGTCGAGATGAGCCAGCCCGAATGCCTGCAAGCCGGGGCTGTCGATTAGCCAGCCTTCTCCGCGTTGGTAAAGCCGGGCGAGGGTAGTGGTGTGGGTTCCGCTGTTCAGCGCAATAGAGATTTCGTTGACGGTAGCGGCGGCTTCGGGTACGAGGGCGTTGATCAGGGTGGATTTGCCCATGCCGGATTGGCCGACGAGGAGGACACGTTCGTCCCGTAACCAGGGTTCGAGCGTATCCGTGCCGTGGAGGGCGGACAGTTCGATGACCGGGTAGCCGAGCGTGGCGAACACAGCCAGACGTTCGCGTGCAACCGCCAGGTTGGCGGTGAGGTCGGCCTTGTTGAGGACGATGAGAGCCGGGATATTTTCGCTTTCCGCCGCCGCGAGGCAGCGCGACACGAGCAGGTCGGAAAAACCCGGTTCGGTCGCGGTGACGATGACGATCCGGCTCAGGTTGGCAGCAAGCAGTTTCTGGCGGAATGCGTCGGAACGCCACAGCAGGTTACGGCGCGGATACCGGATCTCGATGACCCCCAATCCGTCACCCGCAGGCGCGATGCCGACCTCGTCACCACAGGCGTAATCGTTCTTTTTGCCCCGCGTGTGGCAGCGCAGGATGCAATTGGCGGTACGGACTTCAAAATGGCGGCCAAGCGCGGCAACGACGATCCCAAAAGTGAGTGGCTGCGCACCTGTGGATGATGGGGATGAAGGAGGGTAATGGTTTTGTGCCACAATCGCGACCTTTGGTTCAAAAACAAAAAAATTATGGCACAGGACGTGAATCACCTGATCTGGCTGGACTTGGAGATGACTGGGCTTGATCCGGAAAGGAACCGCATTATCGAAATTGGTCTTGTCATCACCAACAGTATGCTCGATATCGTTGCCGAAGCGCCGGTGATTGCTGTGCATCAGCCCGAGTCCGTGCTCGATGCGATGGATGATTGGAACAAGAGCACCCATGGGCGCAGCGGCCTCATCGAGCGTGTGCGTGCATCGGCTATTTCCGAGGCTGAGGCCGAAAGCACGATGGTGGCCTTTCTGGAACAATGGGTTCCCAAAGGCGTCTCACCAATGTGCGGTAACACTGTAAGCCAGGATCGTCGCTTCCTCTTGCGCTATATGCCCCGGTTCGAAGAATGGTTCCATTACCGGTACCTCGACGTTTCCACACTCAAGGAACTCGCCAAACGCTGGAACCCAGAGGTCTACAAAGGCGTGAAAAAAGCTGGCGCACACACGGCGCTGGCCGACATCATGGAGTCGATTGAGGAACTGCGACACTACCGAGAAACCTTCCTGCGGCTCCCGATGTGAAATAACGTTAGCCTGTTGCCAATGGTTCCCTAACGCTCGACAAAACCCCGCCTGAGCATAGATGATTACGACCTTTCATATTTCCCTTCCCGGAATCTCATCATGGAATCTACCCGTATCCTGCTTGAAGCCCACGAAATCCCTACGCATTGGTACAACATTGCGGCCGACCTGCCCGCGCCGCCCTCGCCGCCTCTCTTGTCGGACGGTTCGGTTGCGCGACCCGAACAACTGGGGGCGATTTTCCCTCCGGCGATTGTCGAGCAGGAGATGAGCGCGGAACGCTGGATCGAAATTCCGTATGAGGTGCGCGAAATTTTCCGCCTTTGGCGGCCTGCCCCGCTAGTGCGCGCGGTACGGCTGGAAAATGCGCTGGGAACCCCGGCGAAAATTTTTTTCAAATATGAAGGCATTTCACCTGCCGGTTCGCACAAACCCAATTCCGCCGTACCGCAGGCGTATTACAACCGTGAGGCGGGTATCAAGCGATTGACAACGGAAACGGGTGCGGGGCAATGGGGTTCGTCGCTGGCGCTGGCCGGACAGATGTTCGGGCTGGAAGTGCGCATCTACATGGTCAAGGTTAGCTACGAACAGAAACCGTACCGGCGGATGATGATGCAAACCTGGGGGGCGGAAGTTTTCTCCAGCCCGTCTTCCCTGACGGAAAGCGGGCGCAAGATTCTAGCTGAAATGCCGGATACTCCCGGGTCGCTTGGTATCGCCATTTCCGAGGCGGTGGAGGAAGCAGCAGGCCGGGCCGATACCAATTACGCGCTCGGTTCCGTGCTGAACCATGTGGTGCTGCATCAAAGCATCATCGGGTTGGAGGCGAAAAAGCAACTCGACAAGATTGGCCTCTATCCGGACATGGTGATTGCGCCCTGCGGTGGTGGTTCCAGTTTTGGTGGCATCGCATTCCCGTTCCTTGGTGACAAGGCAGCGGGCGACAAGCGTGCGGCAAACCTCCGGGCTATCGCGGTAGAGCCGAGTTCCTGCCCCAGCCTCACCAGGGGGCGCTATACCTACGATTTTGGCGATGCCTCTGGTTTTACGCCTATGATGAAGATGTACACCCTCGGGCACGATTTCGTACCCGCTGGCATCCATGCGGGCGGGTTGCGTTACCACGGTGCTTCACAGCTCGTGTCGCAGCTTTATCAAGCGGGTCTGATCGAAGCCGTCGCCGTGCCGCAATTAGCTACGTTCGACGCTGGGGTGCAGTTTGCGCGCCTCGAAGGCATCATCCCCGCGCCGGAATCCTGCCACGCCATCCGTACGGCGATCGACGAGGCGTTGAAGTGCAAAGAGAGCGGTGAGGAGAAGGTCATCCTTTTCAACCTTACCGGCCACGGGCATTTCGACATGAGCTCGTTTGAGCGTTATTTCTCCGGAAGGCTGGAAGATTACGAATACCCGGCGGAGGAGGTGGAAAAATCGCTGGCGAAGCTGCCGAAGTTCGGGTGAGCGTGGCTACAGTGTGAACGAAGTGCAATGGTACAACGCTCGAAGAAATATCCTCCACTGCCATGTTATCAAGGGCGTGGCAAACGGGGACAAATTGAGGTGTGCATAGTTTTGCAAGCAAAGTATATAATTAAACAGCTTCCGTAAAAATTCGGAATATGGCAACATTATGTAACTTATTTCGTGTAACTGAAGGAGGACGATATGATGCACCGCGCTGTACTGCTGTCTGTTGCCTTGTTTGCCGCCGTACCCTTTGCTTCGCAGGCTGATGAACAGCAAGATTATGATGATTACATTAACCTTGCTGCCAGGATATGTCCTGACCATTCCAGGGATGGTACGAGAATAGGCATTCGCAATGTGGAGATTAACGCACTCCGGATCATGAAAAGGACCGGATATTATCTTTGCCCGTTCAAGAAAGTTGAAAGCCCTGCGGCCGTGATCTTCTATCCCGATTACAATATGTTCACTTGGAATCCGGACGTACCCGCCTCGGTAAGTGCCCTACGGATAGTCACTAGCAATCTTGCCGGCACCGAAGAATACCCAAATGTTTTAACGGTGTGGGATGCCAATGGGAAAAAACTGACAAACCAGCAAGTGTACACATTCAAACCGCGCGAAACGCGCTGGTGAAAACATGCTGCGTTGATCAGTGATCGCCGTTCATTGGTGTGTGAGTTAGCCTCTTTGGTTGGATGCCAATCCAACCAAAGAGGTTTTTCATGAATGAGGCGCGCTGTCCGCATATTCATCCTGTAGCGGTGATGTCAACACGAGAAACCTCCGCGAATGTGCTGAATGATTTTGACGACATATACACAATTTGAATTGACAGCATTAAATAATGATACTTCTTTAGGTTCCTAAAAACCCACACATAATGCGACTATACTTATTATTTCGACATTTACGGATGCAGGATGCAATATGCAAATGAAAAAAACAGCCTCCCGAAAAACCATCCCAATCCGTAGCCTTCCTTTCCTGTTGGGACTGGCGCTGGCCGTGCCGTCTGCGCGGGCTGTGGATCGTGATTTTACTGCTTGCCTTGACCGCCTGCGGCTCCAGGCCGTCCAGCGCGGCATTTCGAAAGCCACCTTTGATACCTATGCGGCGCGGATCGAGCCTGACCTGTCGGTGCTCGAATCGCTCGACACCCAACCTGAGTTCAAGACCCCGATCTGGGATTACCTTGCTGGGCTCGTCGACGAAGAAAGGGTACAGGATGGCCGCGCCATGCTCGAACAGTGGCGCGATGTATTGCAGCGGGTCGAGGAGCGTTTCGGCGTCGACCCGGCTACCGTCGTGGCGGTCTGGGGCGTGGAGAGCAACTTTGGGCGCAGCCTCGGCCAGCGCCCGCTCCTCGTTTCGCTGGGCACGCTGTCTTGCATGGGTCGGCGGCAAGATTATTTTCGCGGCGAATTCCTCGCTACCCTGAAAATCATCGACGAAGGGCACATCGCTCCGGAACGCCTGAACGGTTCTTGGGCAGGTGCGTTTGGTCAAACGCAATTCATGCCGTCCACTTTCTTGCGGCTTGCGGTCGATTTTGATGGCGATGGACGGCGCGACCTCGTTGACAGCGTTCCCGATTCGCTTGCTTCTACCGCCAACTTTCTGCGCAGCGGCGGCTGGCGGAGCGGGGAGGGTTGGGGCTTCGAGGTCAAGCTACCCCCCGGTTTCGACATTTCCGTCGCGGGTCGCCGCAACAAGCATTCCATGTCCATGTGGATCGAGCACGGCGTGAAGCGCGCAAACGGTGAACCGCTACCTCCCGATGGCCCAGATCGTGCCTTGCTACTTCCAGCTGGAGAAAAAGGACCGGCCTTTCTTGTCGGCAAGAACTTCGATGTCATCTACGGTTACAACGCCGCTGAAAGCTATGCGCTTGCCATTGCACATCTTTCCGACCGCTTGCGTGGCGGTGAAGGTTTTCGAACCCCTTGGCCAACCAACGACCCCGGTATCTCCAGGGTCGAGCGGCGCGAGCTTCAGCGCCTCCTGATCGAGCGTGGGCACGATATCGGTGCAGCCGACGGCATGATTGGCACAAAGACGCGCCAAGCTATTGCCAAGGAACAGCAAGCCCTTGGTTACGAGCCGAATGGCCGGGCTGGCCAGCGGATACTGGAAGCCCTGCGGTCAATGGCGAAGAATTGACCGCAGGGCTCATCAAAGCCCCAGCGAGGCGTCGGGCTCAGAGTGCTCCGTAGGAGTGCCGTCCCGTGAGGAACAGGTTGACGCCAAGAAAGGCGAAAGTGGAGACGAATAGCCCCGCAATAGCCCACCAAGCCAGCATTTCGCCACGCAGGTTGCGGGTCAGGCGCATATGCAGCCATATTGCGTAGTTGACCCAGACGATCAGCGCACAGGTTTCTTTTGGGTCCCATTGCCAGTAGCTACCCCAGGCTTCCGCCCCCCAGAGCGCGCCGAAAATAGTGGCAATGGTGAAGAAGGCAAAGCCAATCGCGATAGCCTTGTACATGACATCTTCGAGCACGCGTAGTTCGGGAAGACGGTTGGTGAACTTGCCCCGGGAGACGAACAAATAAGCGATGCCGACCATTGCCGCAATGGCGAAGCCGCCGTAGCCGATGAAGTTGGAGGGTACGTGAATCTTCTTCCAATAGGATTGGAGAGCCGGGTTGAGGGGTTGTACTTGGTAAGCCTCGCGCGTGATTGAGTACCAAAGCATGAAGATAACGGCAGCGCAAATGACGGGTAGCACGAAGGCACCGAGTTTGCGGGTGTTGTAGCGGCCTTCGTAAAAAAGGTAGAGCAGGGCGGTGACAAGGCTGAAGAGGATGAAAGCTTCGTACAGGTTGCTGATGGGAATGTGGGCAATGTCCGGGCCGGCCAGATAGGATTCGTACCAGCGCACAAGCAATCCAGTCGCGCCCATGACAGTAGCAATCCAGGCCATGGAACTACCGGTGCGTTCGGCAGAATCGGAACGTGTGGCGAACCCCAACCAGTACGCACCGGTGGCGGTAAAGAGAAAAACACTCATCCAGGTGATCGCAGTCTGGCTCGAAATCAGGTATTTGAGGAAGAAAGCCTGTTCGGCACGTGCAAGGTCGCCTTGGTAGAGCCAGATGCTGAACAGCGCCAGCACGGCCACGGCGACCACGAACAGACGAAATGGACGCCATGCCCAGCCAAGGGCAATGATAAGGGGAGCATGGATAAAGAGAATGCCAATGTCGTAACCATCCATGAATTGGCTGCAGCGCACGTAGGCGATTCCTGCGCCAAAAACGACGGCAATGGCAAAGAGCCAATCACTTACGCTGAGCCGCGTCAGCCAATTCACATGGGCGGCAGGCGATACGGGACGGTGGGCGGGTGGAGAAGAGGTCAATTCCATGAAAAGGTCTCCGCGGAAATCAGTCTTGTGGAGCGCTGGCTCCGAGAGCGGCGGCAAGGCCGTCACGGTGGCGGGCGAAGGTTTCGTCTAGGTCGATGGTCTTGCGGTCGGACGACATCGCTACCAGCGCTTCGTCCTTTTTGAATAACACGAACAACCGGCGTTCCCTGATGAAAAGCATGGCAAATACGCCGAGGGACAGCAGCAGCGAGCCAAGGTAAACCAACGATTTCCCTGGTGAGCGCGTGGCTTGCAGAATGGTGGCTTGGCGCTGTTCGTAATTGGTGAGTTGGAGGTAAAACGGCGCGCCGTAACGGATGCTGGAGTCGAGCGCAATGAAAGTATCGCGGACGAACGGGGCGTAGGCATCATCTGGTTCCAACTTACCCTTCCCGGCGGCTTCACGAACCATCATCCAGGCATCCCAGACGAGCTTCTGGAGAACCTGAACGAAAAATATGTTTGCCTCTTCGCGTTTATCCTCCGGGATTTTCATTTCGGAAATGGAGCTTTCAACAGCTTTCATCCCCCCTTGGGCAAACTGGGTGAGGAGGAGCTTGGCAGCGGCTTCCAAAGTCTTTTTTTCGTCCTTGTCGGTACTGTGCGAAATGAAGCGTTTGATGAGCGCGGCCTGACGGGCAGGGTCGAAAAAGGATTGTTGAATAGCGAACCAAGTGTCGGCACTGCCCTCGTCATCAAGCGGGATGCGTAACCAGGAGACGTTTTCCATCCGGCTCGTACGCACACCGCTGAGGAGATACTGAAGGCCATCGATCTGGATCGGGTTCATGTAATTGTTGAACTCACGTGCCTGACCGGCAGGGTCGCGCAGTATGTAGGTATAGAAGGGGCCAAGATTACGCAATTTTTCGTTGGATGCTGGGCGTGCGCCACTACCGAGAAAGGAAGCGCCAGGATGGTTGCCTTCGCTGTCGGGCGCACCGACGTTTTCAACGTTGATAGGGCGAAAGTCAGTAAATTCGAGGGAATAGCCTGCGAGAT
The DNA here is from genome assembly GCA_009781085.1 of Betaproteobacteria bacterium. Classification (GTDB taxonomy): domain Bacteria; phylum Pseudomonadota; class Gammaproteobacteria; order Burkholderiales; family Rhodocyclaceae; genus WRNU01. Next base: position 14,684 of record WQYV01000040.1, on the reverse strand, counting down.
AGTTTTCGAGGACTTGGTTGCAGGGCGGGGGAATCTTGATGCGCTCGCTCTGCTTGTCAAAGAGCGGGATACGCCTGCCAACCTTGCCTTCGAGCGGAAAGGCAGCGTGCGCGCAGGAAGTCATACCGTGGGCGGTGAAGTTCAACATTGAACCGTCGTTGTCGAAACCGGACTGGTAGAGGGTGATGCCACGGTGCTCAAACGGTTTGTTGACTTCGAGCGTGCGTTCAAAAACCTCCCCGCTTTCGTTGTCGGTAATCACGACATCGCTGGCGTAGCGTTTCGGTGCGCCGTTTTCGTAATGGTCAACATGAAAGCGTTTGAGTTCAATCTTGAACGGTAGCGGCTGGAGCAGGACGCCGTTATCGGCGTTGATTACGGCCTGACTGGCGGTAGTGCCTTCCGGGATATAGATATTGCCCCGAAAGCTCCAGCGGCTCGGTTCGAGCCGGGCCGAGGGAGGAATTTCGCCAATGGTCAGTTCGCCAGGCGCGGGAACTTTGCCATAGAGGTGTATCTGCACGGAAAGTAGCAAATTGCTGTCGAGCAACCCACCGAGACAGATCAGGACAATGGATCCATGAGCGAGGAAGTAGCCGATGCGCCCTAGGCTACCCTTTTTGGCGGCGATGAGCGTGCTGTCGGCATGATCGTTGACACGGAAACGGAAACCTGTCCTGGCGAGATATGCTGTGGCTGCGCCGCTTCGTTCTTCCGGCGGCAGGGTGGGTTCAAAGCTTGCGCGGTGGGCGAAATGCCGGAGGGAAGCTTCGCGCGCGTGCTCGCGGAAACCGCGGATTTCGCGAACCATCGGCGTAAACTGGCGGATGATGCAAAGCGTCGTCGATAAAACCAGAAAAGCGAGGATGGCGATAAACCAACTGGAACTATAAACCGCATATAACCCAAGCCGGGAAAAAATCGGATCCCAGAACTGTCCAAACTGCTGTAGATAGGCGTTTGCTGGTTGCTCCTGCTGCACCACCGTACCGATGAGGGAGGCAATTGCCAGGATAGTGAGCAAGCTGATGGCAAAACGCATCGAACTCAACAGTTCGACGAGATCGTCCAGGAAGGAGGCACGCGGGGCGGAGTGCTGCATTGTGGTTTTGCTGGGAAGGTGACGGGATGACACACAAAAGCAGGGGGACACAGCGTCCCCCTGCTTGTATGCGGGACGCCGTGCGGTTTAGCGCAGTCCGGCCGCATAATCCGCCACGGCTTGGATTTCCTTGTCGGTCATTTTGAGAGCGATGGCACGCATCATCTTCGATGGGTCGTTGGCGCGCGTTTCATCGCGGAAAGCCTTCAACTGTGCCTCGATATACTCGGGGAACTGTCCTGCCAGCGCCGGATACTGGGCTGGCATGCCCTTTCCTGCCGGGCCGTGGCAAGCGGCACAGGCGGGTAAACCCTTGGATGCAAGACCTGCACGCCAGAGTTTTTCGCCCATCTTGAAAGCATCGGTGTTTTTGTCATTTTTGGAGGCGGCCGGCTCCAATTTTTTCGCCGCGAAAAATTCGGCTGCCGCTTTCATGTCCTCATCAGGAAGCATGGTAATCATGCCGTTCATGATGGCATTTGCGCGTGCGGTGCTCTTGAACTCTTTGAATTGTTTTAGCAAATACTCGCTGTTCTGCCCAGACAGCTTGGGCGATTCGGCCCCGCCCTGCGTTTTACCGAAGGTGCCGTCATCTTTTTTGACCCAATTATTGCCATCGGTTCCATGACAGGTCGCACAAACTTCTGGTGGTATTAGCCGCTGCACGGCGGCATGATCCTGAGCTTGGGTGCCGCTGGCGGTTAGCAGCAGCGATAGTAGCAAGGTACGCTTGAGCATGATGTCCTCGAAAGCCGTGGAAGATGTCCTCAAGGGTATTATTCTAATACACGAAACTCCTTTATACGATCCTACGCAGTGCATGCTGCACTTGATCGCACATTCACATTACTTGCCATTCACCGTCCATGCCGATCTTTCGCCACGCCCAATTTGAAACATCCATCGCCAAACCTACCGCGCTGCCGCCTGCCGACGGCCCGGAAATTGCCTTTGCCGGACGCTCGAACGCAGGAAAATCCAGCGCGATCAATACCTTGGCCGCTCACACACGGTTGGCCTACGTCTCTAAGACTCCGGGCCGTACCCAATTGCTCAATTTTTTCCGCCTCCCGTGCGGCGCACGGCTCGTCGACTTGCCCGGCTACGGATACGCCGCCGTGCCGGAAAAAATCCGTCGCCAATGGCAAGGGTTGATTGAGGACTACCTCAAGATGCGGGTCAATCTGGTGGGGGTCGTGCTGATGATGGATGCGCGCCACCCATTGACTTCGCTCGATTGGCAGATGATCGACTGGTTCGCGCCCTCCGGGCGGCCCATCCATATATTGCTCACCAAAAGCGACAAACTCTCACGCGGCGCGGCATCAGCAGCCCTAAACCAAGTACGCGCCGCGCTGGCGAAATACAACGGCAATGGGGAGCGTTTTACCGCACAGTTGTTTTCCAGCCTTACCAAGACGGGCATCGAGGAGTGCGAACGGGTAGTGGCGGGGTGGTTAGGGGCGTGAGGGGAGCATCAGGGACACGGCCATTGAGGCCATGCTCCGTGAGACGCTTTGGCGTGAAGGGATGCACTTCCGAAAAATGATATACATGTTTCCCTGTTCACCAGATACCGTTATCTGGAAGTTCCAAATCGCGGTGTTCTGTGGTGAGTTTTAGCACGGAAAGGACTGGGAGGCCAAAAAACCCTAACTTCCTGAACAATCTGGATTATTGGGTAGTTAGATTAAAAAACCAGCAAGTTAAATCTGTATTTGTTGTGCATTTGATTGTTTGGCCGACATTAAGTGCAAATTATTATAATCAGTTATTCCAATCGCTTAAATCCATAGTTAACGCGAATTATTTATTACCCTGTTTTCATTGACAAACGGTAAAAATGCCTCGATTTTTTCTTGGATGTTGTCCCGCCTCTCGCGGAATGCCTTCCGTTGCTCGTCGTTGTCCAGGTATTGCAGTGCGTAATCCTCAGTAGCTTTTTGATACTCATACCTACAGTGCATCGCGAGCTTCAGCGCGACGGATTGTGCTCTTGAGACCCCGTTATCTAGATATTTTACTTTTCGTTCGGCGCACATAACCTCAGGATTCACGATATTTTGCGCTCGCTTATCAAATTCGATACGCGGTACGGACTGCTGTTCTATTGCACAAGACGCACAAAGGAACACTGCAAATATGGCGGTGACTCTCATAATTCCTCCCCCTTTGAACCACACTTGTTTGTTAGGAAAACTAGCTATTAGCGGTGAAAGTATAACTGTTTTGATTTTCTCCAGACAAAGCCTAAAACGACCCGAACAGGGAACCCAAAACGATTACCGCAATCAGTGCGAGAAGCGCCCCGACGATACCGACCATGACGATATCGCGATAGCTTTCCTTGTGAGTCGAACCGCATACCGCCAGTAGCGTCACGACCGCGCCATTATGAGGTAGGCTGTCCAAGGTGCCCGAGCCGATGACGGCAATGCGGTGCAGGAGCGCAGGGTTGATGCCGAGTTCTGCTGCGTGCATCATGTAGGTATTGCCGAGCGCATCCAGTGCAATGGTTAGCCCCCCCGAGGCGGAACCAGTCAGTGCAGCCAGCAGGTTTGTAGCAACTGCCAGCGAGACGAGGGGGGAACCACCGATGTCCAATACCCAGTTCTTGACGATCTCGAATGCTGGCATGGCCGCGACGACCGAGCCGAACCCGACTAGGCTGGCGACGTTGACAGCGGGCAAAACGGAGGCATTGGCTCCCGCATCCATGGTTTCGCGCAGGTTGGGGAAACGGCGCCAATTGATTACCAGAACGGTGAAAATGGCGCACAACAAGGCTGTCATCACCGCCCAGACACCGGCGATATCCGAAAGCGAGATGCCGCCCCAACGTGCTTTGTTCAGGAAACCAACGTCTATATTGGGCAGGACGATCAGCGACATGATGAGGTTGACAATCACGACCATGGCTAACGGAAGAGCTGCAAGATAAACCGGAAGAGGGGCGGTCGCGGCCTTCCCGTGCAGGATTTCGGTTGGGTCGAATTCGCGTGCGGCAACGGCGCGTTCACGTAGTGCATCGTCATTGCTTGGGTTCATTGGAGCGGACACGGCACTGGCATCATCGAAGCCTTCGCCAGCCAAACGTGCATTTTTTTCTTTCAGATGAAGCCAGTATAGGCCAAAGGCCAGCATGATGATGGAAGCAATTATTCCGAGACCTGGCGCGGCAAAGGGCGTTGTGCCAAAAAACGGCATGGGAATGGCATTTTGGATGGAAGGCGTTCCAGGCAGAGACGACATGGTGAATGTCGAAGTGCCCAGTACAATTGCCGCTGGCATTAAATGCCGCGGAATATTTGCTAGGCGGAACAGGCGTTGTGCCATCGGAGCCAGGACGAAAAACGCGACAAACAGGCTGACGCCGCCGTAAGTGACTAGTGCGCCAGCCAATACGACGGCCAGAACCGCACGGTTCGCTCCCAGTTTCCGCATTAAGAAATCGGCGACGATGGAAATCGAACCGCTGTTTTCCATCAGTTTCCCGAATAGTGCGCCAAGCAGGAACAAAGGAAAAAATTTAGCCAGAAAACGTGCGGCGCTTCCCATGAACGTTTGTGTCCAGTGCGCCAGCAACGGTTCGTTCGAAAACAGAACGACGCACATAGCTGCCAGCGGAGCGAGCAGCAAAACACTCCAACCTTTGAAAGAGAGCCAGATGAGAAGGCACAACCCGAACAGGATGCCGATCAATCCCAAGATCATGGGCTAAACTCCTTCAAGTAGCGCATCGATATCGAACGACGATTCGTACCCTAGGGTATGGCCATGTTCCGCCAGGAATTTTGTGGCGGCCTGTCGTCCCACGTCGCGCAACATGGTCAGGAAGGCCCATTCCGTGTTCAGCTTGGATGAATGCCCGAGCGAGACCATGACATCGTCGGCGATGCGGTGAATCCGCATCGAGGCCCAGCGGCTGTCCTCTTCTTCCATGCTTGGCATCTTGCGCATCATTTTGTGCAACAACGCAATCATGCGCAGCTCTTTCAACAGCACGGCATTAAAGGAAACCTCGTTGAGCCGGTTTTGGATTTCGCGGGCCATGGTGAGCGTGCCCGGGCGTTCCACCGGGTTAATCTGAACCAGGACGATGTCCCGGGTATCGCATTCACGTACCAGCGGCGTTATCGTCGGATTGCCCGAATAGCCACCGTCCCAATAGGATTCGCCCTCGATTTCGATTGCTTGGAACATTGTTGGCAGGCACGCCGACGCCAACAAGACATCCGTGCTCAGCTCGCCATTGCGGAAGACCCTGCCGCGACCTGTCCGTACATTGGTCGCCGTGATGAAAAGCTTGATCGGGCTGTCCGCGAGATGGGAGAAGTCGACGGAATCTTCGAGGATGAAACGTAGCGGATTGAATCCCAACGGATTGATGAAATAAGGAGAAACGGCTCGCGCCAGCATATCCATCGCTACGAAAAACGGAGAATTATCCAACGTCCAGCGTCCTGCCAGGATATCCAGCGGGGTTCGTTGGAATGGGCTGAAGATACCGGCATCGGCCACCTTGGACCAGAAATGCTCTAACGCGGCTCGTGCGCCTACCGCGCCGCCTTCAGTATAACCGTGTGCCAATACCGCCGCATTCATTGCACCTGCCGACGTTCCCGATATGCCTTCGAAGAGCAGCCACTCCTCTTCCAACAACCTGTCGAGCACCCCCCAGGTAAAAGCTCCGTGAGAACCGCCACCTTGGAGCGCCAAGTCGACATGAAGTGTTTTGCACGTGGCGTTTTTCGCGGTGGGGCCTGGGGTTGATGTCATTTGAATTTTATGCAATCGGCCATTAATAAGTTGCAATTGTACTGACAGAAAATAGCTTTCTCTGTTAAAAAAAACCGAATAGTGGTGGGAAGCGGAATTGCCTTCGGCAATAGCTTGGGCGACGAGGAGGTTAAACAGCTAGCTCCCAGGTTGGTATCTTCCGGTTCGCCCAGGCCACTGTCGCTTTGCCATTCCTTTGGAAAGCGTGGTCATGCGCTGGAGCTCAGGGGGGCGACAGTGACGATACCGGTAGCGGCGGCAATAGCAGTTGCTCCGAAATAATTGGCAACAGCATGCAGCGACCGTGTCAAAAGGAATTTATTTTATTGGTCGGGGAAAGAGGATTCGAACCTCCGGCCCCTGCGTCCCGAACGCAGTGCTCTACCAGGCTGAGCTATTCCCCGAAAATTATTGACCAGCCTCATTTACCTGACTGAGAGCTGGTCAAAAGCACCTTGCAACAGCAAAGCCCGATAATTCTAGCAAGGCATCCTTGAAAATGGAAGCGGGCAGATACTGGAGCGTCGCTATCGCCAAGTCGGCTTCGGCGCTGGCGTAGCTACGTGTGAAGTCCAACGCGTGGGTGGTCTGGATAGCTTCGAGCACGGCGGGGAAGCCTTCCCGCCCTCCGTTTTCGATGGCGTGGCGCACGCATGCAACTTGCTCCGGGATGCCGTGCTGCATGGCGTGGATGAGCGGCAAGGTAGGTTTGCCTTCAGCCAGGTCGTCACCGAGGCGTTTTCCGGTTTCGGATTCGTCAGCAGAGTAATCGAGCACGTCGTCGATGATCTGGAAGGCCGTGCCGATGTGCATGCCGAAATCCGCCATGGCCTGTTCGATCTCTGGGGAAGCGCCGGCGAGGATGGCTCCAAGCCGGGCGGCAGCCTCGAAGAGTTTGGCGGTCTTGCAGCGGATAACCTGCAAGTAACCATCCACGGTAACATCAGCGTCGTGGCAGTTGAGCAGTTGCAACACTTCGCCTTCGGCAATGACGTTCGTGGCGTCAGCGAGCACTTGCATTACGCGCATGCTGTCGACGCCTACCATCATCTGGAAGGCGCGGGAGTAGAGGAAGTCGCCCACGAGCACGGAGGCTGCGTTGCCAAACAAGGCGTTGGCGGTTTTGTTGCCCCGGCGCAGGTCGGATTCATCGACAACATCATCGTGCAGCAGGGTGGAGGTGTGGATGAATTCGACGATGGCAGCGAGTTCGTGATGTTGGTGCCCCTGGTAGCCAAGCGCGTTGGCAACGAAAAGCACCAAGGCGGGGCGCAGGCGCTTGCCGCCGCTGTGGATGATGTACTCGGCAACTTGGCGGACCAGAACCACGTCGGAATGAAGCTTCTCGCGGATGAGAGCATCAACCGCTTTCATATCCTTGGCAATGGGTGCGAATATCTCCAGTGTAGGCAAGATGGCGACTCTCGAAAATTTATCGATGGTACGCAGCCCCCCGGAACTGGTCAAGGTGTTCGCAGACGGTCTAAAATGCTCAACTTTTGCCGTTTACGTTTACCTAATCGGCGCATCACACAGGAGAACCGGCATGAAGATGGCAATGCAAGCGGAAAAGGCGGTGGGGCTTTCGCCCGCGCAGGCGGCCACTGCTGCTCCGGAGGATGAGTTTTCACCTCCGCCGGTTTTCAAGTCCGTCAAACTTGCCGATGTCTGTTACGACATCCGCGGCCCGGTATTGACCCGCGCCCGGCAATTGGAGGACGAAGGGCACAGAATCATCAAGCTCAATATCGGCAACCTTGCGCCGTTCGGGTTTGAAGCGCCTGAGGAAATCCAGCGGGACATGATTCGCAATTTGCCGAGTTCGTCGGGGTATTCGGACTCGAAGGGCATTTTCTCCGCACGCAAGGCGGTGATGCACTACACGCAGCAAAAGAACATCAGGGGCGTGGATATTGAGGATATTTACATCGGCAACGGCGTCTCGGAACTCATCGCCATGTCGATGAATGCGCTCCTGAACGCGGGCGACGAGGTGCTGATCCCCGCACCCGATTATCCGCTTTGGACGGCGGCGGTATCGCTCTCGGGCGGGCGCCCGGTGCATTATCTGTGCGACGAGGGGGCTGGCTGGCTGCCCGACTTGACTGATATCCGCAGTAAAATCACTCCCAATACGCGCGCCATCATCGTCATCAACCCGAATAACCCGACCGGGGCCATTTATCCGGATGGAGTTTTACGGGAAATCATCGCCATTGCGCGTGAGCACAACCTCATTCTTTATTCAGATGAAGTTTATGACAAAGTGCTTTATGAAGACGCAACGCACACTTCGCTTGCGTCACTCTCCGAAGATGTGCTGACCATCGTTTTTAATGGGTTATCAAAGAATTACCGCGCATGCGGTTATCGTGCCGGGTGGATGGTGGTGTGCGGCAACAAACGGCATGCGCGGGATTACATTGAAGGGTTGGATATGCTGGCTTCGATGCGCTTATGCGCGAACGTGCCCGGCCAGTACGCGATCCAGACCGCACTTGGCGGCTACCAGAGCATCAACGAGTTGATTTGCGAAGGCGGCAGGCTGCGCCATCAGCGCGACCTGGCTTGGGAGCTGCTTACTGCGATTCCGGGTATCTCCTGCGTCAAACCCATGTCCACGCTTTACATGTTCCCAAAGCTCGACCCCCGGATGTATCCGATTACGGATGACCAAGCGTTCATTGCCGAACTGCTTGAAACCGAGCGGGTGCTGCTGGTGCAGGGGACAGGCTTCAATTGGCTGCAGCCCGATCATTTCCGGCTGGTTTTCTTGCCATATGAGGATGATTTGCGCGAAGCCATCGGGCGTATCGCACGGTTCCTTGAGCACTATCGCAAACAGCATGGCACGCTGTAATTGCGTCTCTCCCGCCCCTTCCGGGTACCCTCTCCCATAAATGGGAGGGAAACATATACTCCCATCGCCCGCTTGCGGGAGAGGGGCAGGGAAGGAGCATAACTTATCCATAACAACGGAATGATTGCATGAAACCGATCAATGTGGGACTGCTGGGTATCGGCACTGTCGGAGGTGGTGTGTTTGCTGTCCTTGAACGCAACGCGGGCGAAATCTCCCGTCGGGCGGGGCGCGAGATTCGCATTACCATGGTGGCGGACAAGGATATCGAACGTGCGCGGCGTCTCACCAATGGGGCGGTGAAGCTCACGGACGATGCCTTTAGCGTGACCCGCAATCCGGAAATCGACATCGTAGTCGAGTTGATCGGCGGATATACCGTAGCGAAAGACCTGGCGCTGTCGGCCATCGAAAACGGCAAGCATCTCGTGACCGCCAACAAAGCGCTTTTGGCCGTGCATGGCAACGAGATTTTTGCCGCTGCCCGCCGCCGTGACGTGATGGTGGCCTTTGAAGCAGCGGTAGCCGGGGGAGTCCCTATTATCAAGGCGTTGCGCGAGGGCTTGTCCGCCAACCGCATCGAGTGGGTAGTGGGCATCATCAACGGTACGACCAATTTCATCCTGTCGGAAATGCGGGACAAAGGGCTGCCTTTCGCCGAGGTGCTGAAGGAAGCGCAACGCCTGGGGTATGCCGAGGCCGATCCTACGTTTGATATCGAAGGGGTGGATGCCGCACACAAGGCGACGATCATGAGCGCCATTGCCTTCGGCATCCCGATGCAGTTCGACAAGGCTTACATAGAAGGCATTTCCAAGCTCGAACCGGTCGATATTGCCTACGCCGGGCAACTCGGATACCGGATCAAGCTGCTCGGCATTGCGCGCAAGCGCCCGGAGGGGATCGAACTGCGCGTGCACCCGGCGTTGGTGTCCGCCAACCGGTTGTTGGCCAACGTCGAAGGGGCGATGAACGCGGTACTGGTACAGGGCGATGCCGTGGGGGCAACACTTTACTATGGCAAAGGCGCGGGGGCTGAACCGACTGCCAGCGCGGTGATTGCCGACCTCGTCGACATCACGCGGCTGCATACTGCCGATCCTGAACACCGCGTACCTCATCTTGCCTTCCAACCGGATCAGGTGCTGGACGTGCCGGTGCTGCCTATCGGTGAGGCGGTGACTTCCTACTACCTACGTATGCGGGTGCTGGATAAACCTGGCGTGCTTGCCGATATTACCCGCATTTTCGCCGATAGCAATATTTCCATCGACGCGATGATTCAGCGGGAAGCAGGCGAGGGTGAATCGCAAACCGACATCATCATCCTGACCCATCAGACCGTGGAAAAGAATGCTGTTGCTGCCATCGCGCACATCGAAGCGCTTGATTCGGTACAAGGGAAGGTGACGCGGCTGAGGTTGGAGACGCTGTAAGGGAAAATGAAGATTTGGAAAAAGAGACCTGATTAAAGCCACGGGATTTCCTTATCAGGGTTTGCGAGGCATCAAGAAACCCATGTTGTCATTTGCAGGTCGAGTATAATATCTAGCCACTTAACTTGACTCTTGGAGATTATCATGAGCGAATCTGATTCCAAAAACACAAACAATATTGCCCAAGATGACCTGAACGTCGCCATGCTGGCACATTTGCTCGGTATCCTGACAGGGTTATTGGGCAGCCTGATAATCTGGCTGATTCATAAAGATAAACCGGAAAAGGCTTTTGTCAATAAACAGGCCAAAGAAGCCCTGAATTTCCAAATAACCGTGCTTTTGGCTTTTATAGTCTCATCCATGCTCACGTTTATTGTGATCGGGTTTTTGTTGATTTTTGTTGTTGTTATTGCGAATATCATATTCTGTGTCGTGGCTGGGCTTGCGGCCAGAGATGGTAAGGATTATTGTTATCCATTCGCGTTGCGCCTGATTAAGTGAATTTGCATGGAAGCAGACGCTGATGGTAGTGCCTTACTATGATCTCATGTTAGGGAGCATTCAGGGCGGAGTGGCTGAATAGACGCCGTGTTTAACCTTGGAACCCAGCAGGCCAGCAGTTTCATGCGTGCAGGGAGGCTGCCGGTGTCTGCTGGGAAGCCGTTGCAGACTCACGGCCAATGGATAATGGTCGGATGATGTCATATGACAACAATGGCGACAAAGAAGCAGCAGAAAACCAAGGACAGCAAGGGCAAACTTTCCTGTACGCTGCCACCGGCTACCGCATTGCCCATACAAACCGGGCATGCCCTTCTCGGAAAACTCATTGGCCTGCAGCCATCCGGGGAACCGATCATCGATGTCCCCGACAACCCCTCATTCATCGGCATCCCTGCCCGTTCCTGCATTTCCCTGCAACACTCCGACATTGGGAAAGAAGTCATCCTTTTGTTGACGCAGGAGAATATCCCTGTCGTCATGGGGTTGATGCAATCCCCTCATGCTCGGCAGGAAGTCCGAGAAGTTGTTTTCGAGCCTCCGGCAAAAAACGCTTCAAAAATGCCTACACGCGTCCTTGTAGACGGCAGGACGGTAGAGTTGAATGCACAACACGAGATCGTCCTGCGTTGCGGGGCGGCCAGTATTAAATTGACCCATGAAGGCAAAATCGTCATTCGCGGGAAATACGTTATCAGCCATTCCTCTGGTGCCAATCGTGTCCGTGGTGGTTCAGTTGAACTGAACTGAACCTATGAAAATGCATCGAGCGCAACCACGCAACCACCCCGTCGCTTCGCGCCGAGGGGAATTGGGGTGTGCAAAACCGTTTTGCACGCCCCGATTGGTTGGCCTGCAGACGATATCTCTTGCATGCTCAACCGTCGCGTCATTGACCAGCATGCGGAAGAAGCCGGTTTTTTATGGGGCATGCGGCACCAGGCTGTCCATGCCCCTCATTACAACCTGGCGGACATCGCTGAACTGGATGAAGCGGTTGAAGCGCATCTGGACGGGTTGCGTGTTGCGGGCCAAACAGGACGGCATGCGGCGATGTTTTTGGCTCCGGATGCGCCGGAAAACATTTTTCCGTTGGTAGTCCTGGCATTTGGGGAAAACGGCTACAACCGTGACACCCTGCGTGACGCATTTATCCTGGGCAGCCTTAATGCGGAAGCCCTTTCTGCCCTGGTCAGCGGCCTGGGCTGGCTGGATTACGCAACGGTAGCGCCGGTGCTCCCTGAGTTGATGGGCGCGCAGGTTTCGTTTTACCGCTTGGTAGGTATCGCCGCCAGCGCCATCCATCGCCAAGACCCTGGCCCCCTGCTGGAAAAGTTGATCGGCGACCCGGACGATCAGGTGCGTGCCCGTGCATTGCGTGCCGCAGGGGAACTCAAACGCCGTGACCTTGCAGCCCAGGTCTTTGCCCATATCAAGGACGACAACGAACCCTGCCGTTTCTGGGTGGCCTGGACATCGAGCCTTTTGAGGCTCCCCAACGCTTTGGGCGCCTTGTATCCCTACCTGTTGGATGTGGTTTCCCCTTTCAACCTCCATGCCCTGCATATGGGGCTGAGATGCGCCAAGCCTGCCCAACAGGCTGAATGGTTCGACACGCTATGCAACACTCCCGGGCTGGAACGGCAAGCCGTCATAGCTGCTGGCATTATCGGGGACCTTGAAGCCATGCCGTGGCTGATCGAACAAATGCAACAACCTGCGTTAGCAAAATATGCTGGCGAAGCTTTTTCCATGATGACGGGCGTCGACATCTACTATGACGACCTTGACCTGAAAGAAGAGGAAGAGGAGGCCGCCTTGGAGGATGCCGATAACGAAGAAGACGAAGATAGCGAAGATGATGATGAAAATGACGAAGACGATGATGGAGAAGTACCTGAAAACGACGATGAGGAGATGCCCGACCCGGACGATGAAACGGATCTCCCTGTCCCCGACCCTGGCCTGATTGCCGCATGGTGGGAGCGGCACAAGCACCATTACACAATCGGGAAACGCTATCTGGCCGGGGAAATCATTGACGCCAATGCGGCCATAAACGTTTTGCGCAATGGCTTGCAACGCCAGCGCAAGGCCGCCGCGCTCGAACTCGCCCTGCTGCAACCGGACTGGATCTTGTTTGAAACCAGGGCACCGGGGAAAAGGCAAAAAAGGATGCTCAACCCATGAACATCCAGAACGTTACCCCCTATCAAGCGGGCTGGACCATGGGTTTCGAGAGGGATGGGCGTGAATTGCTCATCGTCATGGTCAAAGCCACCTTTCAAATCCCAGAGAACCCTGGCGAGCCGCCCTCGTTGGCCCCTGAGCAGGCCAAGCTGACGGAAGCGGATGTCAGCAGTGGGGAGCCTGGGTTTTCGGCCATTGTTTACGAGTCCGATTATGCCCAGCGCAAACCTTTTTGCGACATCCTGCTCAATGGCAGCGCCTACGTGCCTGGCGGGGGTGCTGCCAGGGAATTAGGCGTTGGGTTGCGTGTGGGCAGCCTGGAAAAAGTCTTCAAAGTCATCGGCGACCGCCATTGGGACGCTGGCGTGCTCTCGTGCAGCGCCAGCCCCCCCAAGCCATTCAGCGTGATGCCCGTCTCGTATGACCGCGCTTTCGGCGGCTTTGACGACAGCGACCCCAAATTGTTGCGCGTCTACAACCAGAACCCCGCTGGCAAAGGCTATTCCTATCACCTGAAAAAGCTCGACGGCAGCCCGTTGCCCAATACGGAAAAAATCGGCCAGGGCGTCGAGCGCCCCAGCGGCAGCTACCACCCGATGGCCTTCGGCCCCATAGGCCGGGCTTGGGACCCGAGGTGCAAATTTGCCGGAACCTATACCAAGAAATGGATAGAGACCCGGGCACCTTTCTGGCCGGACGATTTTGACTACCGCCACTTTCAGGCGGCCCCTCCTGACCAGCAAATGCCCTACCTTCAGGGCGGGGAGGAAGTCGTCCTGGCCAACCTGTCCCCGCAGGGCATGGTACGGTTCTGCCTCCCCGCCATCCCGATGCCCGTGATTTTTATTCCCCACCAGGGCAAGGACCATCATGTACAGGCCGTCATCGATACCCTGTTGCTGGAGCCCGACCTGAAGCGTTTCTCGATCACCTGGCGCGCCACCATGGCGATGAGGCGCAGCATGTTCGACATCAAGGAAATCATTACCGGCCAGATGTCCCAAGCCTGGCTCCGCACACGCCAATTTCCGGGCAAAACCTACTACCGGAACCTTGATGAGCTTGTTAAAGCCCGTGGTAAAAAGAAACGGAGGGCGGCATGAAAGGGCTCTCCATCATTGCCAGCGGCCTAGTTACGGCGGTCGGTTTCAATTCCACCGCAAGCCTTGCCGCCCTGCGTGCCGGGGTGAGCGGGATTCGGGAAACGCATTTGGCCGACAGACAAAGCGGAGGCCCGTTACTGGGTGCCAAAGTTGACCTGCCGCATTGGTGGGAAGGGCTGGACAAAGTGGTCGACCTGGCTGCGCCTGCCATTGACGAATGCCTCCAGGCCGCGTTGCCGGAAGAACCCGAACGGATCCCGATATTGTTGGGTGTTGCAGCCCCAGACCGCCCTGGGCGTTGGGAAGGGCTGGATACCCAGTTGCTCACAAAAATCGAACTGAAGCTCGACCTTCCCCATCACCCGGAGTCGCGGACCTTCGCCGCAGGGCAAACCGCTGGCATCCATGGTATGGTCGCCGCATACGACATCCTGCACAAACGGAAAGCCCAATGTTGTATCATCGCGGGCGCGGACAGTTACCTGCAACAGGACACGGTCGATGCTTATGTTGCCCAGCGGCGGATTATGACAGAAGACAATTCCAACGGCTTTTTTCCAGGAGAGGCAGGGGCTGCGGTGCTGGTCACGCTGGGTGGCTGGGGCAAGGGTTCGCAGATACAGGTACGGGGGCTGGGGGTTGCAAATGAGCCTGCCCCCATTGCCAGCGAAGAGCCGTTCCGTGGCGAAGGGATGACCGAAGCCGTGCGG